>JANYLD010000016.1 GCA_025363835.1 Armatimonadota bacterium | reverse complement strand
GCTAAAGACGCCGCACTCCATATAGGCTGCGCTCAATTACAATAACAATCAATGCCCAATCTTCTAGGCATCGATATCGGAACCTCCGGGTGCAAGGCGATCCTTATTGATGAGAGCGGGCGACTCTTGGCACAAGCGTCCGCGGAATATCCCGTTTCCATGCCTAAGCCGACTTGGTCGGAGCAGAATCCTGAGGATTGGTGGCAGGGCGTACAAGCTTGCCTTCGGGAGTTGGGAGGCGGCTTTTGGAACGAGGGCGGCGGGTCGTTGGAGGATGGATCTGACTCCGGATTCCTTGCGCAACTTAAGAAATTGGCGAAGTTTCCTGAAGGGCACTCCGAACTTGTCGCTCAAATGAGGGACTTAGAGCGACGGCGTGACGACTACGTGCGGACCATGACGGGCGTAGAGCCCGAGCAGCCCACGACCGACACCCAACAGCCAACAACCTTCGGTGCCTTCGGTCTCACGGGGCAGATGCATGGGGCGGTTTTTCTGGATGGAGAAGGTCAAGTCATTCGGCCGGCGATTCTTTGGAATGACCAGCGGACGGCGGAGGAGTGCGCGGAGATTGATCGGGTGGTGGGGGCTGATGTTGTGCGATGGGTTACTTGTAACCCTCCTTTGACAGGGTTTCAGTTGCCGAAGTTGTTGTGGTTGCGGAAGCACGAGCCGGAGAATTTCGCCCGCGTGCGTACTGTATTGCTTCCGAAGGATTACATCCGGTTCAAGTTGACTGGGGTGCTCGCGACGGATGTAAGCGATGCGAGTGGGACCGGGTTGTTTGATGTTCGTGGGCGGCGGTGGTCGCAGGTTGTGGCGGAGAAGTTGGGGATTAACCTTGGGTTATTTCCAGCTTGTTTTGAGTCGAGCGCGGTTGTGGGGAGGGTGGTATTGCGCGGATTTCAGGAGGCGCCGCAGGAGGTCGCTGCGCGCGAGGTTGTTAGCGAATCGAATAAGGACAGGAGGAGGATCTCTTTGGAGACCGGTGGCACGTTGGCAGGTGATTTGCTTGGGTCTGAGAGCGCCGCGCGGGTGGGAGCGAGGAACATCGCCCAGAGGGCCGATGCTACATCGGGCATCTCCGTCGTCGCGGGCGCGGGTGACCAAGCGGCCGGTGCAGTTGGAACGGGCACGGTCAAGCCCGGCATTATCTCCGTCAGCCTTGGCACGAGCGGCGTCGTTTTTGCTTGCCTCGACGAACCCAAATGCGACGCAGATGGCGCGCTCCATACTTTTTGCCATGCTAATGGGGCTTGGCATGCTATGGGGGTGATGCTTTCATGTGGGGGTGCGCTTAGTTGGTATCGGCGGGTGATGCGGCCGGCGTTGTCGTTTGCCGAGATCGACACGGAGGCGCAGGGGGCCGTGGCGGGATGTGATGGGCTTACCTTCCTTCCCTACTTGTCGGGCGAACGGTCACCTCATAACGATCCCAATGCGCGAGGGGCTTGGGTGGGGTTGACCCTGTCTCATGGTGCGGCGGAGATGAGCCGGTCGGTGATCGAGGGGGTGACGTTTGGGCTTCGAGACTCCTTAGAAAGACTTAAGATGCTCGGTGTGCATTGCGAGGAGATCAGAGTCACGGGAGGGGGCGCGAAAAGCCGGTTTTGGGTGCAGATAATCGCGGATGTCTTCCAGGCACGGTGTTGCACGCTGGAGGCGGACGAGGGGCCGGCGTTTGGGGCGTCTTTGCTTGCCGGGATTGGGATGGGGCTTTGGAAGGACGTGGCGGAGGCGTGTGACGCTACCGTCAAGGTTCGCGAGGTATTTGAGCCTAGTGGGGTGGATTATGGGGAGGCTTATGGGAGGTTTCGGGGACTTTATCCCGCCCTGAGGAACGTTGAGCCTTGAGCGCTGAGGATTAAGGGGAATAGGACATATAGGGCTTGTGGGGCCTAGATTTTGGTGCGATCGCACCTACGTGTTGCCGATGCTGTGAGGTTGATTTACCTATTGAGTTTTTGCGATTATCTGGTAGGATTAGCGCACCCCAAAAAGAGAGAGATTACGAGAGTTTGCACATGACCACCGACGAGACCTTGACGCCGACGGGCCATGAAGAGCCCGCAGCGCCGGCAGAAAATGCCGGTCTGGCGTCCGACACTTCACTGATGGCACCCCCATCTCCCGACGTTATCGACAGCCCCGCTCCCGAAGCCGCCCAGCCGGCCGAAGAGAAGGAGTCACGACCTGTAGAGCCAGAGGCTGAGCTCTCCCCCAACGGCACGCTGCCCGCGGAAGAGCACGCCCAAGCCCACGCCACCGCACCCGCCGAGGAACCTCGGGCGAGCGTGGAAGCGCCAGCACCTCCAGAGGAAGCCGCACCCGTAGCCGCTGCACCTGAAGCTCCCAAGCCGGCCGCAGCAGCAAAGGCGTCCAAAGAGGACGATTTGGGCCTGTTCGACGCTGCAATGCGCGAATTGGACTCCAACGAGGGCACGGAAAACGAGGGCTCCTTTAAGAAGCTTTCGAAGGGCGACAGAGTCGAGGCGACCGTTATTCAGGTCGATCGGGACCGAGTGTTTGTGGATCTCGGCACCAAGTCTGAGGGCATTGTTCCCCTCAACGAGCTTTCCGAAGAGAACCTCGAGACGGCCAAGGGGCACCTCCAGGTTGGAGACAAGATTCAAGTCGTCGTTCTGCGGCCCGAAAGCGCGGACGGCAACCCGATCGTGTCCAAGAAGCGCGCCGATTTTGAAGAGATCTGGGACCGCATCGAGCGAGCGCATCGCAGCGGCGAGATGATCACCGCTCAGGTCGTGGACCGCGTGAAGGGCGGACTCGTTGTCGATGTTGGCGTTCGAGGATTTGTGCCAGCGACACACGTTGGCAGCGGCAAGCTCCGCAACATCGAGAAATTTGTTGGCAACCCTCTGCAGCTCAAGGTCATCGAGATTGACCGCGAACGCAAGAAGGTCGTCCTCTCCAACCGCGAGGCGGAAGAGCAGCGACGGGCCAGAGCCAAGGATGAGATCTTTGAGAAGGTCGCTCCTGGCGAAATTTTGGAAGGCACCGTTCGGCGATTGACCGACTACGGCGCGTTTGTGGACCTCGGCGGCGTGGATGGACTGCTGCACATCTCAGAGATGAGTTGGGCTCGCATCAACCACCCCAAGGAGATGTTCAAAGAGGGCCAGAAGATCAAGGTCATGGTCCTGCGGCTGGACTCCGTTGCAGGCAAGATATCTCTAGGCCACCGACAGGTCCTTCCCGATCCGTGGAACCTGATCAAGACAAATTACAAGGTCGGCCAGATCATGAAGGTCACGATCGGGCGGATCGTGCAGAGCGGCGCGTTCATCAAGCTGCCGGAGGGCGCGGAAGCGTTCTTGCCGGTCAGCGAAATGTCATCTCGACGAATCAAGCGGCCTCAGGATGCCGTTGAGGACAACGCGGAAGTCGAGGTCCAGATTATCGACCTGCGGCCCGACGAGCGCCGCATGGTGCTCTCCATTCGAGCGGCCGGCGGCGGCGGCGATGCTGGCGGCGTAGGCTACCAGCGACGCGAGCCAGGGGGACCTCCTTCACCCGGTGGCTATGAGGACGAGTTCCGAGGCGGCGGAGATCGCGGCCGAGGCGGTCCTGGAGCCAAGGGCAAGAAGGGAGGCAAGAAGGGCGGCGGCGGTGGACGAGATCGCGGCTTTGAGGACGAGTTCGAAGATACAGTCGGCCGACGCGGCTTCGCCACCGGCGGAGCGACGATCGGCGAGCGGCTTGGAGCCCTACGCGGCTTGCTCGGCCGTGAGGACGAACTTGACGACGAAGTTGTTGAAGTCGATGCCGATGGCGAGGCAGGAGCTGAGGTTGAGGCAAATGCCAAGGCTGAGCCTGTAGCCGAGAAGTCTGAGCCTGTGGCCGAGAAAGCTGAGCCGAAGGCGGAGAAGGTTGAGGAAGCTGAGGCCGACGAGGCTTAAGGGCCTTGCTATTGGGGCCGGAGTGGCGCATGCCACTCCGGCCATTTTTCGTTTTTCATCTCATTTTCGGCATGTGGAGAAGCCTCCATACGCGGGACGTCCTTGAATCGGGGTAGTAATTGAGGGTCCGCGTATGGAGGCAGCCACGCGCTCCGAGGGTGAAGTGGAAAGGTTTAGGACAACGGTGCCGCGGAATGATTCCGCCCTCCCTTGGTTTTTCTCAATCAAACAATTGAGCGACGAAGTCTTTGGGCTTGAAGTCTTTTAGGTCGTCCATCTTCTCCCCCAGGCCGATAAGTTTGATGGGGATTTTGAATTTGTTGTAGATGCCGATGAGGGCGCCGCCGCGGGCGGTGCCGTCTAGCTTGGTGAGAACGAGGCCGGTGATGCCGACGGCTTTGGTGAATTCTTCGGCTTGGCGAATGGCGTTTTGGCCGGTATTGGCGTCTAGGACAAGAAGGATTTCGTCGGCTTTCCGTCCAAGCGCTTTCTCAGTGACTTTGGCGACCTTTTGAAGCTCGGTCATGAGGTGGGCTTTGCTGTGCTGGCGGCCGGCGGTGTCTGCGAGGACGACGTCGATCTTGCGGGCTTTGGCGGCTTGGATGGCATCATAGATGACGGAGCTGGAGTCGGAGCCGGGTTGGCTTCTTACAATCTCGGCGCCCGAGCGGTCAGCCCAGGTTTCCAGCTGCTCGATGGCGGCGGCTCTGAACGTGTCGCCGGCGGCCATGATGACGGTGAGGCCGTGCTTTCGGAGGAGGTTAGCGACTTTGGCGATGGTGGTGGTTTTCCCTACTCCGTTGACTCCAACGAAGAGGAAGACGCTGGGTTCCAGGCCCTCGGGGGCCAGTTCGAGGCCGACCGCGGTCTGCTGGCCGAATCGGGTGGCGATGGCGGTCTTGAGCCGCTCCTTCATGTCGCCGGGCTGGGTGATCTTCTCTTCTCTGACTGCCTTTCTGAGCTCTTCGAGAATTTCGTGGGTTACGGTGACGCTGGTGTCGGCCTGGAGAAGAGCTTCCTCCAGGTCTTCGTAAAACTCGTCGTCAATGAAGCCGCGCCCCATCATGCGATCGAAGCGCTCCATCAATCCTTTGAACATTCCCTTCAGCATGGACTCTTGGTCGGTTGAAAGGCAAGTTTTGAAGGCGGAAGGCCGGTGGAAGGATGAAGGCGGAAGGAGGAAGGATGAGGGCGGAAGGAGGAAGGGCGGTGTGGAAGGCGGAAGGATGAGGGATGGAGGATGAAGGTTTGGGTTTTGTTCGTTTGCGCCGAAGGTTGTGTCGGTTGGAAGCGAGAAACATCGCCCGGAGGGCGATGTTACGTTCGCATAGGCTCGGTCGCGTAACATGAATTCAATGAAACGCATCGGGCTGATTGTTGTGGTGTTGCTGGCGGTGTCGGCTTGGGGGCAGGTTGATCCGAAGGCGGCGGCTTTGCTCGTGAAGATGCGAGCCGCGTATGGATCCTTGAAAACTGCGCGAGCGGTGGGACAGGCCAAGCTTTTAGGTACGGGCAAGGCCCTGAATTTGTCTTCGGTGGTGGAGTTTCGGGCGCCGATGGATTTCCGGATCGAGACAAAAGGCGTGCCGGGGACGGCGAAGCCAACCTACGTGTGCGTGACAGATGGGAAGAAGCTGCATACGGAAGGTTTGCCGGGCGGCTCGGAGACGTTGGCGTATTCCTATGGTCAGCTGATGAACCGGCTGCCGCAGGCCAACTTGGAGACGCTTTGCTTCTTTGACTGGCATAAGCAGTTCGATACGACCATTCGGGGGAACATGTATCAGAGCAAATTCCGCGTTTTTAAGGATCGATGGATGAACCGGGAGTGGATGGTTTTGGAGGAGACGCCGAAGACTCCTGCGGAGGTTGTGCGGTACTACGTGGACCCGGCCACATTCTTAATTTGGCGTACGGCGGCTTTTGATCCTGGCCCGAAGACGCCTTTTAGGGATTTCTGGTTTACGAAACTGGAGATCAATCCGTCGATTGACCCGAAGGCTTTTAAGATTCCTTAGAGGCTCGGATTTCGTTTCAATGGCGGCGTCGATTCCAAGTC
>JANYLD010000015.1 GCA_025363835.1 Armatimonadota bacterium | reverse complement strand
GTCGAGGGTCACGCGGCTTTTGGCTTCGTGCATGAGCTGCATGTAGATCAGGGCCGGCGGGTACAGCGGTACACATGACTCGCACAGGATGACAAAACTAAATTTAGGACGCTTTTTTCAACTCAACGGACTTCGTGACGCCCGCCTTCGACTTTGATACAACACTCAAACTCTTTGGCAATCCGACCTTTGAGAAATCGTCAGCAATTGAGCTATGCGTGGCCGGAAAGTTGTTTACCGAGATCGGTTTTTCGTTCACCTTCACAAGCTCGTCGCCAGATTCCAGACCGGCCTTGGCGGCAGCGCTGCCGGGGATGACTCCGATGTATTGTTTGTTGCCGACGAAGGGCGCTAGCCGGATGCCTAGCGGGACCAGGGCGTCGGGGCCGCCGGGGGTCGGGCTAGGGGGGCCTAGGTAGAGCTTGTGGGCCGGGAAGTCGATGAGGACTCGGCGATTTTGGAGAGCGTCGAAGCCGATGAGACCTTGGGCGGGCTTGAGGCTGCCGGGTGGGACTTCTGAGATAGGGAAAGCCTTTAGATTCTCTGTGCCCAAGTTAAGGGTGTCAACAAAGCCGATCTGGACGGGCCAGTCGCCTTTGAGGCCTCCGAATTGGCCCTTGAAGACAGGGGTAAAGCCGGTGGTGGGCATCGCGCTTGCGTCGATGGCGGAGGTTGCGGAATCGGTGTCGAGGCCGAACTTGACAGGGGTTCCATTGACGGCGCCTTCGAGGAAGTAGTGGTTGTCGCCTTCCACGGTTTCAAGCGCCAGGGTTTGGTAGGTGTCGGCTGCGGTGGTTTGCCACACAGGTTTTCCAGTCGCGTCCGCACTGGGTTCGTGACTGAAGTAGAAGTCGATTTTGTCTTGGCTAATGTTGCCCGCATTCCAGACCGAGAAGGCGCCGTTACGCGCGTCAATTCCGATGGCTTTCGTTTGCAGGTTGCGGAGGCCGACGAGGGCGTTCGCTGGCGATGGGAAGTTTTGGACTTTAGCCGTTAGCGCATCTGGGGAAAGGAAGTTTAGGTTGATTTGGGCTTCGGTTTGTCCATCTTGGGTTGGTTTGATGAGGAGGTCTTCGGTACCGGTGTCGATTCCCAAGATGGCGTTGTGGCCGCCGAGATCGGCTTGGATCATGAGCACGGGGGCGGAGACGATGGGCTGGACGAAGTCCGGGCCAGCGGATTGCAAAAAGAAAGCGGCGGCTAGGCTTAGCATGTCTTGGGGTTAGACGTTTGGGCGGTGGGGTTTGCTCAGTTTTGTGGGAATGTAAGTCCAGTAGGTCTCGTAGATCCTGTAGGTGACTCTCAAGCGGGTGGTGCTTGAGCGCTTTCGGAACCCCCATCCCCTGCCCTTCCCCCTCAAACCCCTCGAATGCACGCCCTCTCGACTCCGTCGGTCTCCCCCTCTCCGGCACAAACATCCGGACAAGGGGAGACGGCGCACGAGCATCGGCACAAGGGGAAGGGAGTTCTATTTTGTCGTCAACTCTCTTGGATCGGCAAACCTTCCCTTCAGGGCGGTGGCGGCGGCGGTGATTGGGCTTACGAGGTGGGTGCGGGAGCCGGGGCCTTGGCGGCCTTCGTAGGGGCGGTTGGAGGTGCTGGCGGAGCGTTCTTGGGGGCGGAGGATGTCTCCGTTCATGCCCAGGCACATGGAGCAACCGGCTCGGTGCCACTCGAACCCAGCTGTTGTGAAGATTTCGTTGAGACCTTCCTTTTCGGCTTGCTCCTTGACGGCTTGGCTGCCGGGGACAACCATCGCTCTGACGCTGGTGGCGACATGGTGGCCCTGGACAACTCTCGCCGCCTCACGAAGGTCCTCGATGCGGGAGTTGGTGCAGGAGCCGATGAAGACCGTGTTGACGGTGATGTCCTGCATATGGTCGCCCGCTTTGAGGCCCATGTATTTGAGGGCCCGCTCTTCACCCTCGTCTTGGGGGGCGGGGATGGGTTGGTCGATGTCGATCGTCATCGCCGGGGTGGTGCCCCATGTTATTTGGGGTTTGAGGCCGTCGGCGTCGATGTGCTCGTGACGGGTGTATCGGGCCCCCTCGTCAGTCTTGAGGGTGCGCCAATGAGCGATCCACCGCTCGAGGTCAGCGCCCTTGGGGGCGAAGGGGCGATCTCCTTCGGCGATGTACTGGAAAGTGACGTCGTCGGGGGCGATCATGCCCGCTTTGGCCCCCATCTCGATGCTCATGTTGCAGATGGTCATGCGGCCGCTCATGGGGAGGTTGCGGATGGCCTCACCGAAGTATTCCGCCACGTAGCCGGTGGCACCCGCGGCGCCGAGCTTGCGGATGATGGCGAGGATGATGTCCTTGGCGGTGACGCTAGGGCTCAGCTTGCCGGTGATTTCGATGCCGAGGGATTTGGGCTTGGCGTTTGTTCTTAGCGTTTGGGTTGCTAGCACATGCTCAACCTCAGTGGTGCCGATGCCGAAAGCGAGAGCCCCGAAGGCTCCGTGGGTGCTGGTGTGGCTGTCTCCGCACACGATAGTGAGGCCTGGAAGCGTGATGCCCAGCTGCGGACCGATGATGTGGACGATGCCTTGCTTCTCGCTACCGTAGCCAAAGAGAGGGACGTTGAACTCCGCACAGTTTTTGGCAAGGGCGGCGAGCTGCTTGCCGGCCAGCGTGGTTTCGTCGATGGGCCGGCCGTCGGTGGGGACATTGTGGTCAACGGTGGCGAACGTGAGGTCCGGCCGGCGGACCGGTCGGTTGTGCTCTCTCAGTCCGTCGAACGCCTGGGGGGTCGTGACTTCGTGGATCAGATGGCGGTCGATATACAGCAGAGCGCCGCCGCCAGGGAGGTCGGCGACGACATGGCTATCCCAAACCTTGTCGAAAAGCGTAGAGGGCATGGCCTATTCTACGCTTGGCCGCGCTTCGCGCGTAAATCGTCGATCGCGCTTTGGTTCGTTGGAGCTTAGTTTGGGGATAGGGCTCGAACTATTTCTTCTGGTCGGATTGGGCGCGTAAGAGGAGTCAAGCCTGAGTCGGTTCTCATGAAAAGCCGCGCAAGGCCCTAGGGGCTGCCGTTGGCGGCTCCCGAGGGCGTATAGGCTGCCCAGCCTTGCTTTGCGAACGGAATAAGGGTGGCTAGAAGGTGCAGGGCGCGGGCGTCGTACAGCTTTACGTCGCGCCCTGCGACTGCGATCAACCGGCCATCGGGAGAGTAGGTGGCCTTGCAACGCGTCGAATATTCCTGCGCGACTTCGGCCAGAGGCTTGAGATCGTTTGCGTCGTAAACCCGTAGGTCTCTGCCCGCCACCAAAATTTGCTTGCCGTCCGGCGAGAAGACAATAGATGATGCGATTGAAGGGAAAGGCGCTTCGTGAAGTGTTTTGCCGGTGGCCGCATCGATCAATACGAGAAAGCTATTTGGAGCGGCCCGACCTTCCTGACGAGATCCCTTGCAGGCAAGCAGGTTTTCGCTGGGAGAGAACGAGACGGCAACGAGCGCTTTGTAATCTCGATTGGTCCAGAAGGTCTTTCCATCGGAGACTGATTTGAGCGCCATCTCAATTTGGGCTCCCGGCCCAAAACTCTGCGCTATCTCTCTGTCCCCCATTCTTTGTAAAGAGCGGCTGGCCAAAAGAAGGCCCAGAGACCTTTCCGATCACTTTCCCCGTCGCGATATCCCAGAGCATGGTGGATCCGCCCATTATTTCAGAGCTTAGAGCGGTCTTCCCGTCTGGCAGAATCCGAATTTGGTTGTTCTGGCTCAAGCTTTTGCCAAGCCATTTAGGAACGTCGGGAGAAACGGGAAATGGGGGACCCTTTTGCTCCCGGTGGTCACTCAAATCTGGACGATAGATGAATAGCCTCCTGAAGCTATTCAAGGCGAGGCTGCCGTCCGCAAGATATTGGACCCCCTCATAGCTTCCTTTGGGGCCAGCCAGCCTCTTCGGCGGCCGCGCGGAGCGAAGATCCCACACGAACGCCTCGTCCGCTTCGCTGTCGCCACCAAAGGCCAGATAACGTCTCGTCTAACGAGAAGGTAATTGCCGGTTGAACCGAAGGGCGCGGAGGGAGATTGATGTGACGCTCGGCAAACGGGTGTTGGCTGTCCGCGCCAATCTCGTACCATTCGTTTGAATAGCCTTGGTCGGGCTCTACGTGCTTGACGTGTTTGCCGGTGATGATATCGTAGGCGTCGCTTCTGTAAATCACGACGCTCCGGGGGTCCATGAAACCGATTTCTGCCTCCTCCGCGTCGGATGAAAATCCGGGAAGAAGCCGTGTGCGCTTGCCATCTCGGAGTCTCCAGACCTTTAGCTTAAGGTCGTGAATGTAGGCCGACTCGGAAGGCGCGCCTTGGTTTGGGCCGATGTCTGGTCCCTTCCAATCGGGGTCCTCCCCGCCGGTGATCAAGTACTTTCCGTCCGGTGAGAACAAAACCGGGCCAAGCGTGTCGAGCGGCTCCGAGAGTTTCTGGATCACTTTGGCGGTATCGGGGTTAACGATTGCGGCTCCGCCTGCGCATAGGCCAGCTACTTCTTTGCCGTCTGGAGTCCAGCATATGGAGCCACCGATGGGCAGTTCTTTGAATGTCTTGCCGTCCGGATTTTCCAAAAATGACTGAGTTCCGTTTGTGATCATCACGAGCCTATTAGTGATCGGACGCCAGGTCATCGCGTAAGGCTGGAACCATGCAAACTGGCCTCCGCTCTGCGCAGGCAGCTCTGCGGTTTTGTGAAAAGGATCGAGGTCATAAACACGGACCGGATTGGAGGGTGTGAGGACCGCGAGCCGCTCTCCTTTGGGCGAAAGCGAGAGCAGGCCCGTAAAATCTTGGTTCTGATCCGGCGGTGTCTGGGACGGACGAAAATTCTCGACTAACACGGGCTGGGCGTTCTTGGCGGGAATATGCCAAACGCTTACGTCTCCTGCGCCGGACATCGATGCCATGGTGGACCCGTCCTCGCTGGCAGTAATGACTCTTCCCTCGACATTTGCAAGCACGTACGGTTCGGGGGATTGACCCTTGGCGGCGAGGATCGCGAGCGTTATAAGCAGCGGCATCTAAGCTTGTTACGGACGTAATGGTCGAACGTTGCAGAGTTATTGTGGGCACGCGTTAGACGAGAACGGATGTTTGTGAGGATGAGGATGTCGAGTGAAGCTTAAGTGGATGAGCGTCGGTCTCACCGTCGCAGTTGTTTGCGCGATGGCCGCCGAGTGGCATTTGGCGCGGGAGCGCTGTAATCGTAAGTCGTAAATCGTAAATCGTTCGGAGGGGGAAGCTGCACGTTGAGGCGTGCTCTATAAGAATTCCGCAAGTAGGGTCGGTTCGCCGACTCGCTCGGGATCGCGCTGGGGATGGCAAACTCGACTATCCCTATCCGTCGATACGATTTACGATTTACGATTTATGGCTTGAACGTAAGCACGCTTTCGGGTCACCAGTCTCGGGAGGACCAAGCAGGCGATCAGCACGGGGAAAACTACCACTTCGATGCCGTCGATGAAGAGATCCGAAGTTAAGCCGAGGAAGGGGATGAATAGGCCCAAAATCAGTTCCAAGGGGGCTTCCATGGCCATCAGGAGTGCGGTCGCGCCAACGCCGATGACCAAGGCTAGGAGCTTGGACGTGGCGGGCACGTTTCGGTCCTTGAACAGGGAGAAGCCGTATTTGATGTCTAGCGGGCCACCGTTTTCGGTGTGACGCTTCATGGCCTTGTGCGCTGCTTTGTGTCCGAGGGTTCTAAAGAGAAAGCTTCCCATTCTTTCTGTATGTACGGTTATTCCGCGACTTTGTTTGGGCATTGGCCGAAAGACCCGGTTTTCTCCGATGATGATGTGATGGGTGATGATGGGATCGGTTGCTTTCCGCCGCGCTTTCAGTTTTTTCATCCCGAGCGAGTCTGCGAGTCGAGGGATCTGACAGTAAGGCTCGACTGTTGGTATAGCATTAAGTCGCTTCCATTCAGGTCCCTCGACTCGCAGACTCGCCTCGGGATGACAAAGCTGAAAGATGGCCAGAAACAAATGGCGAGAGCCGGGTGGATTTCTCCACCCGGCTCTCGCGTTTCATCTGAAGCTTTTAGCTCAGTAGCGGTTGCCGCCACCGCCGCCGTAGCCGCCGTCTCGAGGACGATCGGTCTTCGGCTTGGCTTCGCTCACGTTGATCGTGCGGCCGTCCATGGTGGACTGATTCTTGTCGGTGATCGCTGCTTCCGCATGCTCTCCGTCGACGTCGACGAAGCCAAAGCCTCGGCCTTCGACGATGCGGGCCTGGGTCGCTCCATATTTGGAGAACTCGGTCATGAGAGCGGATTCGGTAACGGAGTACGGCAGATTGCCGACATAAAGTGATTTGCTAGCCAATGGATGGCCTCCTGGTTGGGCTTTCGGGCCCAGTTGATTGGTTATCGGTGTTGCGAAATGATTCGGAACTCAAAACCGGCCAGGGGCTACTTTTAAGAAGACAAATCTAGAACGGCACAAACGGTAACTCCTTCCTTATACCTTTTTTGCTGCAATCTTGTTCCAGCGGCTTCGCCAGGTTACATTAACGTGGGTGAGCGTAACGCGCTTGGAATTCGAAAAATGCGGAGCTCGGAATTTATGCTCGGTATCGGAAAGATTCCGAGTTCCAAGTTCCCAATTCCGGGCTTCCCCACCACCCACAAGCCACCAACAACTTGCACCCTCGAAACAATGGATTCAGGTACACTAGTCCATACAACTGGCAGTTCTGAACACGTCATCCCGAAAGCCCAGGGATTTCTTTCAGTCTCGCTTTTCTTCCGGTTTGAAGCCGGTAACGCCTAAAAAGGAGCCATCTTGAGAAGCTACAGAGTGCACGCTTGCACGCCCACCACAAACGGCAGGATTCCCTATCTTGTCCTGAGTCTGGTTGGCGCACAAAGAATCAGCTTGGACATGGGCTACATGCAGGATGAAGCTTCTCGGCCGGAGTTCGCGGTAGCGCTCACTATGGACGCGCTCTACGATCTCTTGCAGGGGCAACCGATTAAGGTTGATCGAAAGGATGGGTCGATTCGACTCAGCCCGGACGGGGATCAACTCGTGATACAGCGAAATCGAACTGGAAAGAGCCCGACATCGCATCGGGTTTGGATGACGGAACTGGCACTGGATACAGGGCTGACGGGCGAACAGCGGGAATATCTGGCCGCTGTCAAGACTTCCGCCGAGTCCCTTTTGACGATTCTGAACGACATACTGGATTTTTCGAAAATCGAGGCTGGCAAGCTGGAGATCGAGCCCATCGTCTTCCAGCCGCGCGAATGCCTCGAAAACGTGGAGAAACTGCTGCGGTTCCGGGCCCGGAAGAAGGGCGTGGACCTCTACACCCAATTTAAGGACGACGTGCCGGAGTGGGTAGTCGGCGATCCGACCCGGGTCGGACAAGTTCTCCTCAACCTGGCGGGCAACGCCGTCAAATTCACCGAACAGGGCCGGGTGGCGATCGGGGTTTCGGTGAACCCGGATGGCGCCGGCAGCCTGCGGTTGACGTTTGCGGTGAGCGACACGGGAATCGGCATCGCGAAGGAGCATTTGCCTGCTTTGTTTTCCGATTTCGTGCAAGTTGATACCCGGATCCAAAAGCGGCTGCGAGGGACGGGCCTTGGACTCTCGCTCGCCAAGAAATTCGCCCTGCTGTTGGGAGGCCAGGTGAGCGTCACCAGCGTGGTGGGTGAAGGGTCGCGCTTT
>JANYLD010000107.1 GCA_025363835.1 Armatimonadota bacterium | reverse complement strand
CTGCTCCCTCCGGCCAAAAACCAGGCGCCGAAACGACAGAGTGAGCAGGCTAAAGCCCTGCGGACCGGGTTGCAGGATGAATCCCGCGCTCCCTTCAATCCATCATCGCTTCGAGCGTAATCTCGGCGCCCTTAAAGAGCTTCGAGACCGGACACCCGAGCTTCGCGTTGTTGAGCGCTTGGTCGAAGGCCGCTTGGTCAACACCAGGCACCTTGGCGTGCGTCTTCAAGTGAACCTTCGTGATCCCAAAGCCAACGTCGGTCTTTTCCAAGGTAGCTGTCGCGGTCGTGCGGATGTAGTCTGGGGTGTGACCCATCTCGCTGAATTGGCCACTCGCGGCCATCGAGAAGCAGGCGGCGTGGGCCGCAGCCAAAAGCTCTTCCGGGTTGGTGCCCGCTTCGTCTCCGAAGCGTTTGGCAAAGCTGTAGTTCACGTTGCTGAGAACTCCGCTCTCGCTGCTGACCGTTCCCTCGCCGTCTTTAATCCGGCCCTTCCATTCTGCGCTTCCTTTCCTATCCATAAGGCCTATAGGATGGCACGGCTTCCGCGTAAATAGTAAATCGTAAATCGTAAGTCGGCTGCCCGCATCCCTCAAGCCGCCCAACCCGGGTTGCACGCATCCCTCAACCCGGCCCACCGGGTTACGCATCCCCCAACCCGCCCCACCGGGTTACGCATCCCTCAACCCGCCCCACCGGGTTGAGGGTTGGCTTCGAAATACGGCCTCACCACGGTCACCGAACCACAAGAATATCGGGCAACGACACTCCGTAACTCCGGCTTGAAATCGCGCAGTTTGAAGCCCGCAAAAGATTGCTCAAGAAATAGCAGACATACGTCTACTCTAACTTACAGACATGATCCATACTTGAGTTGCGGAAAAGCCGCAGGCACCTTGACAACTTGATAGAGCAAACTCGCGATGGCCGGCGTTTATGGTCCCCTCTGATCAAATGGACGTTTATGTATCCCTTTCTCACTAAATATTCGCCGCCAACGCAAGGCGGTCCCGTCGGCTACAGAATCTGTGCTACAAACGCCATTTGCCCCGCTGCCCCGCTTTATCGGCGCCCAAGGAACTTGAAGCGGGCGGGGAAGCTGGGAAGGTCGATGGGGCCGTTCTTCATGATGAGGGCGATGACCTCGATCGTCCGGTTCTTCTGAGTCGTGATCCTCACGCCTTCCTTAATTCCTAAAGAGTCCAGCTGCTTTTTGAGGCGAGCCGGATCGGGGTGGCCGAGAACGACCTCTTCCAGCTTATTGTCTGCAGGAATCTTGAACGAGGAAGGATCGAGAATGCCTCGCAAAGCTGGGCTGTACTGGCAAGCAAACAGCGGGAACTCCATCTTGCTGGGGAAGGGAAGGGTGTTGGTGCAAATCCGCTGCCGTCCACCCTCAACCGGTAGAGAGCGCAGCTTCAATATCTCCGGGTCCTCCTCGAACTTGTTGAACTTCGTGAACCCGATATGCGCCTCGCGTAGCACCTTGGCAAGGTCCTTTCCCGGCTCAAAGGCCAGCGTGTGGATGTTGGCTTGCCGGGGCCGGTTCTTGTCCGGCTGGATCAACTCCAAATTGGCCCCGCCAAGGGCGATGCCGCACGTCGTACTATCCGGCCAATACCGCCCAATCGGCCACGCGACCGGGAAACCGAGCTTGTCATGGAGCAACTCGAAGGTGGCTTCGATGTGAGGAACCTCGCAAAGGAGGTGGTCAAGGCGGCGAAAAGCGTTCATGTTCTTGGGGCGTAAATCGTAAATCGTAAATCGACGGAGGGCTGGCGTATTCGGAAATTGCACCGCTATGGGCCTAGCGACTTAGGATACACAGTTCCGAAAATCCGGCGATTTACGATTTACCATTTACGATTTACGCCCTACAGAATCCCATCCAAAGCCGCGCACAGCCGCTCGATCTCTTCGATCGTGTTGTAGTGCACAAAGCTGGCTCTGACGACCCCAGTCGCTGTATCAATTCCCAGCGCTTTGCAGAGACGAAAAGCGTAGGCGTCGCCATATCGGATACCAATAGGATGCTTGTGGACGTGATTGACGATTACCGGAGGCGTCAGGCTGTTGTGGACGAAGGAGATCGTGCTCACCCGGCCGGATTCACCGTGCGCGGGGCCGATGATGCGGACGTTGGGTTTGGACTGAAGAAACTCGACAAAGCGGCGCTGTAGCGGAAGCTCCAGAGATGCCATCACTTGAAAGGCATCTACGATGGTCTGCCGATCGAAGCCCGCGCCCTCTGGACGGCCGGCAACGGCGCTCAGATAGCGGGGAAGAGCATTGAGTCCGGCGCAGCTCTCGTGCATGATCCCGCCAAGCTCAAATTTGTAGGGGCCAGCTTCACGCGGGATGAAGAAATGGTTCGGTCCCTCAATCTCCCCCAGCGCCTCTTCCTTGCCAAAGAGGGCCGCCATGTGGGGAGCGTAAACCTTGTACCAAGAGAACACGTAGTAGTCAGCGTCCAACGCCATAACATCGATGGCCCGGTGGGGCGCATAGGCAACGCCGTCGACGACGACGCGGGCGCCGTAGCTGTGGGCAAGGTCGGCAATAGCGCGAGCGTCCACTATTTCTCCCAGAAGGTTGGAAGCATGGGGAAACGCCACGATCTTCGTCGGCTTCTCCTGAAGCAGCTTCTCCAGCGTCTTAAGCGGGCATTGGCAGGTCTCCCGGTTCATGCGCCAAACCTGGAAGTCGAAACCTCGTTTCGCCAGGCCAGCCCAAGGTCCGACGTTGGCTTCGTGGCCCGTCTCCGCCGCAATGATCCGCGTGCCAGCCGCCATGGTGAGGGCGTAGGCATTGGCAAGCATGTGGACGAGAGTCGTCGTGCTGGACGCCAAAATCGTCATCCCGATTCCGTCGCCGCCCACAAAAGTGTTTGCAAACGCATGCGCCCGATCCACATTCTCCGTCGCCACAACTGACTGCGGGTAACCCGCGCCGGTCTGCACGTAGGTTGTGGTCATGTACTCATGAATGGCGTCCGGAACACAGCGAGGAACTTGCGACCCACCCGCGTTCTCTAGATACGCGAAACCGGACTGCAGGCTAGGAAAGTGGGCGCGCAGCTTGCTAACGTCAGTCGTCGCAGGGGCATCGGCAAGGGCCATGGGCCAATTATGAAGGATGAAGGCCAGAAGGATGAACGCGGAAGGATGAAGGCTGAAGGGGAGGGTGGAAGGATTCCCGACCGTGGACGTGCGCGGTCAGTGCAAAAGGAACGCCCGGTCCCCAGTTAGCCGGGAAGGCCGCGCTTGTAGGAGTTCTCGAGGGCTTTTCGCCCCCTCACGAACTGCAAGGCAACGACGGCGGGAATCATGAGGAGGAAAACAACGGCCCAGAACATGCTCGACCAAGCGACCCATGCGCTCAGAAGGCAAAGCCCGACGACAGCAACGCTCATCTTTTTCATGAACCGCCCAAAGTGGTGGTTCGTAAACTTTTCCCGGGAGTTGTATTCCAAAGCCGGTTGGCTGCCGTGCTTGCGAGCCTGGCGGACGAACATCACGCCGAGCGTAATGGTGAATGCGGTCCAAATGGCGTGTATCAAGAAAAGCAGCATGGTCTCTTATGTTTTACGCTAGTTAAAGCGGACCGTTTCGGGTGGTGGGGCTAATGCGGTGGCCCATTTTGGGAGTTCATTTGGGAGCGCGAGAGCTTGCTCGCGCCTTTGCCGCATTCCAATTGAAGAACCAGCATTGGAAACTGAGTAGCAAACTTGAGCCCAGGAGTCCGCAAAAGCGCGAGCAAGCTCGCGCACTCCCAAAGAATGGATCGTCACAATAGAACAATGGACATCACCTCGCCCGAATATGCGGCGGAGTTGGACTGGCAGGATGAACTCGCCGGGTTTCGGGACCGGTTTGTGGTAGACGATCCGGGGCTGATCTACGTTGACGGCAACTCGCTTGGGCGGATGCCAAAGGTGGCCTTTGAGAAGCTTTCCGAAGCCGCTCAAGCCGAGTGGGCGGGAGGCTTGGTGCGTGGGTGGAACGAGTGGATCCACGTGCCGACAAGGCTGGGCGCCAAGATCGCCCGGATCATCGGTGCGCAGGAGGACGAGGTTATCGTTTGCGACTCCACGTCGGTGAACCTCTTTAAGCTTATGATGGCCGCTCTGGACCACCAAAAGGGCAGAAGCGAAATCATCACCGACGATCTCAACTTCCCATCCGATCTCTACGTAATGCAAGGTTGCGCAAGGCTCCGCGAGCCCGCGGCCCGCATCACCGTCGTGCCATCCAAAGACCAAATCCATGCCGACGTGGAGGCGATAGCCGATGCGATCGGGTCGCAAACTGCGCTCACGTCCATCACCCACGTCGCTTTCAAAAGCGGTTATATGCACGACATGAAGTGGTTGACCAGCCTTGCTCACGCCTCCGGCGCCCTCGCCCTCTGGGACCTCAGCCACTCGGTTGGCGCAGTGCCGCTCAATCTGAAGGAGGCAAACGCGGACCTCGCCGTGGGCTGCACCTACAAATATCTAAACGGCGGCCCCGGCGCCCCCGCTTTCATCTATGTCCGGCGGGACTTACAAGAGAAGCTCTTGAGCCCGATTTGGGGATGGTTTGGAGAGCGTAAGCCTTTTGACTTCCGGCTTCAGTATGAGCCCGCCCGGGGCCTTAACCGCTTCTTCGCGGGAACGCCACCGATCCTCTCGATGGTCGCCATCGAGACAGGTGTAGATTTGATTTTGGAGGCAGGAATGGACCGTCTTCGTAAGAAATCACTGGCGCAGACGGAGTATCTGATCCAGCTCTACGACTCCTTACTGGCCCCCCTTGGAGTGGCTCTTAAAACACCCAGGGACGGCTCGGTACGCGGGTCGCATGTTTCCTTTGGCCACCCCGATGGGCTTCGGATCGACCGGGTCCTTATTGAGCAAATGAACGTCATTCCCGATTTCCGCGCGCCCGACAACATTCGTTTCGGAGCCACGTCGCTGTACACAACCTTTGGCGAACTCCGCGAAGGCGTGTTGCGGATGGCGAAGGTGATTCAGGACAAGACCTACGAACAGTTCGGAATTGAGGAATTGGCAGTTACCTGAACTCGTACCTCGAACGAGGAACTCGGAATCATCGGAGAGCTCTCTGCGACTCTGCGGTCTCTGCGCCTCTGCGTGAAATCAGAGATGCCGAGTCCCGCGCTCCCAGTGTCGAGTTTGATTGACCGAACCTCCGCAACCAACGGTAGTCTTACGTAGCGATGATTCTGGTTGTTGGTGGAGCGGGCTACATTGGCTCGCACATGTTGAAGCTGCTTCGGGACGAAAACGAAGAGCACATCGTCTTCGACAACTTTGAGCAAGGGCATCGTGATGCGTTACTAGGTAGCCCCAGTTTCCAAGGAGACCTTAGGAATCCTAACGATCTTCTCCGCGTCTTCGAGAAGCACCCTGATATCGACGTCGTCATGCACTTCGCGGCCTACATCTCCGTCGGCGAGAGCGTTCGGGAGCCGAGCAAGTACTGGCACAACAACACGGCCGGCGTGCTTAACCTCGTCGACGCGATGCGGTTTGCCAAGGTTAACAAGCTGGTTTTCAGCTCCACAGCCGCCATCTTCGGAGAGCCGCAATATGTGCCGATCGACGAGGAACATCCCAAGAGCCCCACGAGCCCGTACGGGCAGACCAAGCTTGCTGTTGAGAAGATGCTGTCGGATTTTGACCGAGGCTACGGCCTTAATGCGGTCTGTCTGCGCTACTTTAACGCGGCCGGCGCCGACCCATCCGGCCAAATAGGAGAGGACCATGAGCCGGAAGAACACCTCATCCCCGTCGCCATATTGGCTGCCCTGGGAAAGAGGCCGGCCATGAAGGTATTCGGAACCGACTACGACACGGTGGACGGGACGTGCGTCCGGGATTACGTACACATCCTAGACCTGGCCAAAGCCCACCTGCTCGCCGTACGGCACCTGAGAAGCGGGGGAGAATCGAGGCACTACAACCTCGGAAACGGCAAGGGATTCAGTGTGCGTCAGGTCCTCGACACCACCGAAAAGGTGATCGGGATGCCGGTCCCTCGAGAAGATGGCCCGCGCCGCCCCGGCGATCCCGCTACGCTCATCGCAAGCAGCGAAAAGATTTCAAGGGATTGGGGCTGGAAGCCGGAATATCCAGACTTGGAAACGATTGTCAGCCACGCTTGGGAATGGCATCGCGGCCACCCTGAAGGCTATGGCGATCATCCGGATGACGTGGTCGTGTCGAGAAAGTAGATCGGATGGTGTTGGGTGTTAGGTGTTAGGATTTCGGACCCAACACCTAACACCTAACGCCCAATACCTTTCCCTTACGCCTCCATTTCCGCGAGAACGGGCTCAACCTGCTCATTCGTGGCGCCCAGCGCCTCACGGATCTGCTTGGCGAGCGTGCGAGCTTCGTCATCGTGGCCCGCATGCTTTGCGGCCAATCCGAAGTTGAGGTGGATGGGTAAGGATTGCGGCATGTTCATCGCGGCCCACTTCATCGCGTTGTAGGCCTTCTCGTGCTCGCCTTGGCCGGACAGTGCGTGCATGAGCTCACCGTATGCCGGCTCGTATCCGGGCATCAGGTTGACCAAACGGCCGGCGGCGTCCTCGGCCTCGGCGTAGTCGCCAAGTTGGTTGTAGCACTGGGCCAGCACGGCCCACATCTTCCAATATTCGCCGAGCCAGTTCTTGAGCGGCTTCAACTCGCGGAGCGCGCCTTCGAAGTCGCCATTCTGAGCCTTGTCGCTCGCCGCTTGCACGGCCTCAGCGCGCTTGGGCTGCTCCAACTCGATGAGCCATCCAAGCACTTCAGCCCGGACGTTCGGTTCCGGGTTGGTGGACAGGACGTTGCGCAAAACGGGCGGCACTTCAAAGTCGCGTCCGGCTTTGTCCAGGGTCCGTGCATATTCCATCATCAATGGAACGTCGGTGGGCATGACGTCCAGGCAGTCTTCATAAAAGTCCATCGCCCGGTCGTACTCGCCCTTTTGAACAAGAATGGGCGCATAGTAGCGCTTGACCGCAGTGGAATCTTCAAGCACTTCCAAGGCGTGGTCAAAAGCTTTCTCGCCTTCGGCTTCACGGCCCGACTGCATCAGTGCAAAGCCGTATTTCGCGTGGAAAGTAGGCTCCAGGGGTACCGCATCGATACGCTCCTTCCAGAGCGCCGGGATCTCATGCATCCTGCCGGTCTGCGCTAAAACGCTTGCGAGCATGTCCAGACTCGGCTTTTCTTCGCCCTCTTTTTCAAGAGCTTTCCTAAAGTTTCTTTCAGCGTTTGCAGGCATCCCCTGGTTGAGCTGGCTAATGCCCAGCCTCGTGTAGATTGCCGGCTCATTCGGCTCGACCTCGATCGCCCTTTCGTAGTAGATAGACGCCTCGGCAGATTCCCCAATCGTCATGTGGATGTCCGCCAGCATGTACCAGGGACGGTAGTCGT
Organism: Armatimonadota bacterium; assembly: GCA_025363835.1. GTDB lineage: Bacteria > Armatimonadota > Fimbriimonadia > Fimbriimonadales > Fimbriimonadaceae > JANYLD01. The sequence goes on along the minus strand of JANYLD010000107.1, from coordinate 6,081 downwards.
CGGGCGCCAACGCGGTGAGCTTTTTCAGAGCATCTTCGAGGTTGACGAACTTGCCGATGCGGAACTGCGCGCACATTCGGGAGAGCTCCATGACGGACACGAAGGCATTCTCAAAGTCGGGGTCTAACTCGACCGCTTTCAGCATCAGCCCGAGTGCAGGGGCCGGATCGAATTCCTGAGCCACTTGACCGTTGGTCAAGCGAACATAGTAAAGGGCATCATGCCCTTCTAGGAAGCTGAGAAACCCTTCGGGAATCGCCGTTCCAAAGGCGTTCGCGACATTCATTCCTTCCGGTAGCTGCAGGCCCCCCTCTTCGGTAAGCATCTCCAGGACTTTGAAAAGCGACTCGAACAGGGTCGTGTTGTCAAAGGTCAGCTCTTCCTTTCGCTGCTCTGCCGCTGGGTCACGGATTGTGAAGCGAACGGTGAGGTGATGTTGTTCGCCGTCACGCTTCAAAAGACCGTCCATGATCAGGTCCACATGAACCTGCTCGAAGATTGGGGCCATCTGCTCCGTTTCCATCAGCGCGTCCCCGAGGTTCACGAGGGCCGTGCGTCCAGGCTGGTCCTGAAGCGGAGCAGTTAGATTCAGGGAGCTGATCTCGGCGCCAGTCGTTCCTCTGAGCGTGTCGCTCCAATAGGCGGCAAGCTGTCGGCCAATGGCTGGCGACACGCCTTCGGCGGTGCAAAACGGCAGTACGGCGATTCTCATGGGAAGAGGTGATTCTACCAGTCGTGCGACTGGGAGCGTTACGGCGTTTGGGCGTTACGGACTTGGGCCTTTGCGGCGTTACGGCGTTACGGCGTTACATCGTTATTGCCCTGCAACCCAACGGTGTCGACCGAAAGTAAAGGACTCACGCTTGGAGACACCGCGGTAACGCCGTAATGCCGTCCCCTACTTCTCAAATGTGAAGACAACCTTTCCAGCCTTACCTTCATGCATCAGTTCCATCGCCTTCTGGAACTCGGTGTAGTGCATTTTGTGGGTGATGACGGGATCTAGGTTGAGCTTGCCGCTCTTGAGTAGCTCACCCATCTGGTCCCAGGTCTCCCAGATGCGCCGCCCGACGATCCCTTGCATCTCGATGCCTTTGAAGATGAGCTTGTTTATGTCAATCGATTGGATTGATTGAGGGTAGATGCCGAGGAGGCTGATGCGGCCGCCGGGTCGCGTTTGGTTGATCGCGAGAGAAAGCTGGGAGGGGTGACCGGACATTTCCAGCGTTGCGTCCACGCCACCTGGAGAAAGCTTTTCGATCTGCTGTTCGATGTCGGCGTCCTTTGCGTTCAAAACGTGTTCAGCTCCGACCTTCCGGGCAAGGTCCATGCGGTATGGGCTCACCTCAGTTGTGATGACTTTGGCTGCCCCAAGCGCTTGGCAAACGGTGACCGCGAAGAGGCCGATCGGGCCCATGCCGGTGATGAGGATGGATCGGTCCCTAACTGGCCCCGCGTTAACGGTGTGAACCGCATTGCCCAAGGCATCCTGGAAAGCGGCAATGTGGGCGGGGATGGAGGGGTCCGTTGGGCGCGCGTTGTCGGCAGGGATGACGACGAATTCCGCGAAGCCGCCGTCGACGTCCACGCCGAGAATTCGTGTGTTAACGCAGACGTGGCCTTGGCCACTCAAACATTGGCGGCAATGTCCACAAACGATGTGGGATTCGCTGGAGACGAATTGGCCAACGTGCCGGTTCTCAACTCCCTCGCCTACTTCAACAATCGTCCCGCAGAACTCATGGCCGATAATCCGTGGCGGGTTGATACGAGACGCGGACCACGGATCCCATTGGTAGATGTGGAGGTCGGTGCCGCAGACCGAAGCGGCTTCGAGCCGAATCTTCACGTGGCCGGGCCGAATTTGAGGCTCGTCAGCTTGAATGATCTCGACCCCGGGCTCACGCCGAACCTTTGCAATGGCTTTCACAGAAGCGCGGAGTTTACCGGCTGCTGATTGGCCGGACGTTCTCGCCTCACCAAGCGCCTTTTATTACAGATTTCTGGCAAAGACTTGCGAAAACGGTCGGTATCGCTTAAGCTTGATGACGAAGGGCTGTCCAAAATGACTGTTTTGGACCCCGTCTTGCATTTGGGAAGGAGATTCAATATGTTGCGACCTGCGTGGCGCCTCATGGGCGTGTGGCTTTTTCTATTAATTGTCGGATTTGCGGGCGCTAAAGGTCCGGGCCAAGTGCAGGTCACGGGCGGTTCCACCCAGAACGGAATCTTTGAACCGTTCTATTTCACGTGGCACTACCAAATGCCCGTAAACGGGTCGGGATGGACGTCTGGAGACCATATTCATATCCTCCTTCACGGGCCAATTAACACCCCTGGAATCACTCCAACAGATCGCGAGATCGGCGATTTCTTCACCGATGGCAGCGGCAGCTTCAATACGAGCGTGCAGATTCCTTACGACGAGGGCGGCCCGTATACGATTCCCCAGCCTGGCCGTTACAAGGTCCTTGCGAACGACGATTCAGCAAACGTTCGCTTTGCGGATGATCAGATCAACCTCGCCCCGGCAACCGCAACCGCGGACCCTGTTGGGATCAACTGGAGTAAGGAGAGAGGCGGCCGCGACGGTGGCGTGGACGGCATCTTGAGGGTGTTCCCCGAATGGATCTCCATCTGGAGTGAGAAGCCGGTCGAATTGTACGGAACGTTCCAAGAGATCGACAACAATTCAGCTGACGAGCCGTCGGTCATCACTAGTTCGGACTGGCCCTTTGCTCACTATGCTCACGATGCGGATCTGGTCGTAGCTCCTGATCCTCAGTACCGCTGGCTCCTGGGCACCGCGAATTTCTTTGTAGCGGACGGCGAACCGCCGCGAGAAGTCCGCCACATGGCGGTGGAATGGGAAACCCAGAACCTTGGATCGGGCGATGGCATGCAAACCGGCCAAGGCCCCATCGGATTACCTCTGTTCGCCATGCCAACTGCCAATGACCGCCTGTATGTTGTGGGCCGCTGGATCATGGACAATGGCCATCCGGACTCTGGCGATTTGGCCGAACTGCATCCACCTAGGCTCTTCGCAGTTATTCGTAACAATCCCACGGTCATGCCTCTCAGGCCGGGCAGTTCATGCATGACTTACGCAAAGCAAGTCGACGTGATGGTCAGCGGACATGGTGGTGGTGCGAACCAGTATTACTACAGTCTCAGCAACGTGCTCGGATCGGGTGGCCGAGTCTCTGACATTCTCTCAGGCGAAGAGCTTGACGACTACTACGCCAATGAGATTGGGTTCTCAAACGGTCTCGACCTCGAGCCCTTCAATTCGGCCGGCGACTATAGCCGGATGCCCGAGTTCAATCCAATCAACGACATGGACTACGATTTCGACGTCCCTCTGCCTACTCCGCCTGCGGGAGCCTTGGTCCCCCAGGTTGAGGTTACGTCCCAGCCCATGGACACAACATCAGTCACCGAAGTGATCACGTACGGCAACTACGTAAACGGTCTTCCCACGACTGCCCACGTGCATCTGCCTTGCAACGGGGGCGACAACGGAACCTATGCCCGCCGGCTGAAATTCTCGTGGGACAAATACAAAGTCCCCGCCCATCATTTCCAGGTTCAGATCACCGACATCCAGGTCACCGACAACGCCGAATTCGCCGGCGACGGCGAGTTCTTCATGTGGGGTGAGGCGTGTGGCCAATGGATCAACCTGTCCCAGTTGAACCCCGACGGCTTCTACGACACTGGCGGCAGCGACGACATAGGAGGCCTTGGTGCGGCTAATTTCGACGTTTATCTAGACCCTGGCCAGAGCATGCACGTCATGGCTGAAGGATACGAACGGAACCATCTCGATCACGATTTCGGGCAGGGGTTCGGCAACGGTCCGACCGAGGATGCGGCTGAGTTGGCGATAGCCTATCTCGATCCTACCGACTCGGGAGATAACACCGATCTTGGAAACGGTCTGATCCGCATCGATAATGCGACCAAGGACAACGCGGTCGGACACTTCGAGTCTGCATCCGTCAACCACGACGGTAAGAGTTATTTCAAAACTCGGACGACCGTGAGCTATGTTCCTGCTCCACCACGCATAGAACTCAACGGTGTTCCTGCCGACTTCAGCCATGTTTGCCTGAATGATTTCCATGACCAGGTCATCGAAATATTCAACGTCGGTGAGGCGGGTCTTGACGTCAATTCAATCACGGTGACCGGGGGAGGATTCTCGCGGCTCACGTCACCAAACGTTCCCTTTACAGTGGCGGGCGGCGATCATGTTGACATCACTGTGCGGTTCAATCCGAACGATGTCAGCCAGGGAACCGGTCAAATCCGCTTCGATACCTCCGACCCGTGCCAGGCTCACCTCGCCTTCCCTCTAAGTGGTGTGGTCGACTATCCGAATGCCACTCTCTCAGGAAGCCTCAGCTATGGGTTGGTGCCCGTGGACGATCGATCGATTGGGTCATCGGTTACCAGAACGTTCCACGTCAACAATACGGGCGCCTGCCCGCTTATCTTAAGCGGAGCGACGGTGGCTACCGGCGGTGCGAACTTTGCGCTTGGCACCCTGCCAACGTTCCCGCAAACCATTCAGCCGGGGGGCTCTTTGAGCGTTCCCGTTGTTTTCAACCCGGCCAGCATGGGACCGGCCTCAGGCAGTGTTAACGTGACGTTGTCCAACGACCCAACGAAGGCGAGCGCCACGATCAACATGGACGGGACCGGAATCGTGCCCTATGCGGTGTCAACGCCGACCGACACGCACTTCCAACCAACCGTGGTTGGGTTCTCAAGAACCCAAACCATCACCTTAGCCAATAACGGCCCCGCAGAACTCATCGTGGACAACATCCAGATGAATGGCTCCGACTATTCGGTGACGCCGGTCAATCTGCCCGTGAGGTTGGCCCCCAACTCCAGCACGAACTTCACGGTGACGTTTGCGCCCCACTCGGTGATGCGGCGATCCAATGGGTCTCTGGTCTTCACTACAAACGATCCGGTTCACTCCACGGTGACAGATACGTTCTGTGGAGAAGGCCTCAACACCGGGTTCCGAGTGCTCGTGCTGCAGGCAAACGGCACGCCCTACCCAAGCGTCGACCAGATCAATCTGGCGAGTTTTGGGGTTAAGCCGAGCACGAGCCTTTTCCTCAAGAACGCGTCGCTGGTGACCGTCAATCCGCCGACAAGCTGTGACGTCATCCAGTATCAGATGGAGAAGATGCCACTACCGGCGACGAACCAGGCGAACAAGAAGGGAAGCTACTACACACTGAAGGTGAAGGTCGGAGCAAAGTCTCAAGGCGTAAGCTTTACCCTTGCTCCCTCGGACTTCCTGCAGATTGTCATCAAACTCCAATAGAATGAAAGGTCGGCGACGGACGGCGTCGTCGGCCATTAAAGTATTTCTATGATGCTTGCACTCGCCTTTGCGCTTTCCTCTTCGACTCAGTCGAGTAGTCGACCGCCGGGAGAACTTTCTTTCTACACGTTCTTGGATCAACTCGCGATCTCCGAAATCCAGGTTCAAATGGATCGCTATGGGGACATCGCGTCGAAGCATCCGAGAGGGGAAAGAAGAAAGCTTGTAAAGGACTTGGACAACAGCCTAGCCATCCTTCGGAATTATGAGTCTACCGGCCTTCCCGCGTTGGCCTCCACGAAAGGCGATGAAGGGTTTTCAGGAGCCCTTCGCGTCCCCTTGGATTCGATGATATCGAGCGTCGCGGCCTTAGAATCATTTGTCCAATCGCCCGAGGACGAGCCGAAATCTCGGCAAGGGAAAAGCCTGCAAAGCGCTCAATTAGCGGCTTTCTTCAAAGTGGTGACCGCCTGCGAAACCCTTCCTCATTTTTCATCAGCCGCACTCAATCCAGCCGCTTACTACAACGTGCGACCGAGATTGCGAGAACGGGACCGATTTGCCATCCTCGCCGATCCCGTATTTCCGAATGAAGCAAGGGTCTGGACGACAATAGGCCTCGTTCATCCGGAATTAAGACCGGGAGACAAGGTCGCCGGCTACTGGATGCCGAATGACAAAAAATGGATCGAGGTGAAATCATGGCGCGGCCATTATGTCACGCCATGATT
>JANYLD010000082.1 GCA_025363835.1 Armatimonadota bacterium | reverse complement strand
CGTTCGAGCCAGCCAAGATTACAGCGTCAGGCAGATTCTCAATGGCAAACCGTCGAATAGCTCGAAAGTTACTGATTTCAATTGCGCGGATTCGCATAAAAGAGGCCCATGAAATGCCACACGAATGTACCAGAGTACGTCACTTCATCGCTCAGACAATTCGTACGGCCAAACTTCATTTAGACTGAATAGATTACATCAGCCTTCGATAGTCATTCTGCCTAATGTAGTATTTGAATCTGCGGCGTACACAATTTCTAGCGTTGACCACCTTGAACTACCCAAAGAGAGACTAGAGAAGTTCCCCCTCGGCCCCTCTCTCCAGATACCTCCAATGGTGAGAGGAACAATCTTAACATCCGCACTTTCGTTCGGCGCATGCTGGTTCCTTCGTGGGACTCGCTCAGGATGACAAAAAAAATATAGGGAACGTCAGGCCGTGATTCTTCCGTGCGCATCCAACGGCCCCATATGCCTCTCCAACTCGTCTCGCAAACCACCAACGTCCGCAGAAGCAAGAGACGACAAAGGAAGCCGCACCGCCGAAGACGGCAAAACCCCGACGTTCTCCAACAACGCTTTATTCGTAGCCGGCTGAGCCTGCCTGCGCAGAGCCTCAATGGCAGGCAAAGCTAGCTGGTGCTTCGCCCGCGCTGATTCCTGCTTCCCACCAACCCAGTCCCCAACAACCTGCACTAACGGATAAGGCATCACATTCGCCGCTCCACTGATCGTCCCCGTCCATCCAGCCTCCAGCGCCTCGATCAACAGAGTCTCATTTCCCACATAGAGCGCCTTCCCGCCTCCATCCAGAGCCGAGGCATAAGCCGCCAAATTCTCCCGCGCGCCACTGCTGTCCTTGGCCCCTGCAAAACCCTCAACCTCAGCCAACCGGGCTAATGTGGCGCCGGTCAGAGTCACACCCGTTCGCTGCGGAAAGTTGTAAACCAGAATCGGGATGCCGGTCCGGTCCAACAGACTCAGAAACCAATGCACAATGCCGTCTTCCGAAGCCTCCCGGAAATAACTGGGCGGCATCACTAACGCCCCAATCGCCCCCGCTCGCTCAGCCTGATTACAAGACCAAACCGCCTCCTCCAGGCTTGAAGTGGCGATCCCCAAAACGATATCCAGCTTCCCGCGCAGCGGCATCGCGTCCCGGATCAAGTCCCGCTTCTCGGTCGCGCTCAAAGACGGTCCTTCGCCGTTCGTCCCCGCCAATACCGCCCCCTTGCAACCGGCCGCTTCAAACCAAGCCAACAGCCGCGCCATCGCCGCCATATCGATTTGGCCCTTCTCATTGAACGGAGTCACGCTGGCTGGGTAAACGCCTGGCTGGAACATAGGCGGATTTTAGCGGACTGTAGAATTGAGTCAAACGAGAGGGACAAATGAGTTGCACACATTTAGATCAAATTCAGCCGGTGACGCCTCACACGGAGGGCTGCGAGGAGTGCCTGAAGATGGGAGATCGTTGGGTCCACCTGCGCATCTGCCTCATCTGCGGAAAGGTGGGTTGCCGCGACAGTTCTAAGAACAAACACGCCACTAAGCACTTCCATGAGACAGGGCACCCGATTGTTCAATCGATGGAGCCAGGGGAAGATTGGCGATGGTGTTATATCGACGGGGAAGCGGTTTGATGGACGCGGAGGATCTTCCCGCTATGCCGCTGGCAGAGTGGGAAGACACCCGCCTAAGACTCCAGCTGATGTGCCAGATCGTTGGCAAAGTCCGCCTAAAGCTGCATCCCTTCATAAATCACTGGTGGCATGTGCCCCTCTATGTCTCCTCGCGCGGCCTTACCACCGGCGCGATCCCCTACCAAGAGGGCTTGATGGACTTGGAATTGGACCTGCTGGATCATCACCTCACGATCCGTTCGGACGAAGGCGACAAACTCGAAATTCCCATCATCAAGCTGCCCATCTGCGATTTCTACGGCGAGGTCATGGATGCTCTTAACGACCTCGGAGCCGAAGTCAAGATCCTTGCCACGCCCTACAAATGTAAGAGCGACATCCCCTTCGCGCAAGACTCCAAGCATCTCGCGTACGACCCATCCGCCGTGACTCGCGCCTGGCGCGTCCTGGGTCAAATCGAGCCCATCTTCAAGGAGTTCCGAAGCCGCTTCGTGGGAAAATGCAGCCCTGTCCACATGTTCTGGCACAGCTTCGACCTGGCCGTCACCCGCTTCTCCGGCCGCCCCGCGCCCGTCCACCAGGAATGGGACAAGGTGACCCAAGAAGCCTATTCCCACGAGGTCAACAGCGCCGGCTTTTGGTTCGGTGACGACAACACGCCCGAGCCGATGTTCTACAGCTACACGTCGCCCTCGCCTGAGGGGCTCACCGACGCCTCGCTTAAACCCAAAGAAGCCTTTTGGGGCACCTCCAACGGATCCCCCATGGCCCTCTACCGCTACGAAGATTGGCGCAAAGCTGCTGATCCTGAGCAGGCCTTGCTGGATTTCCTGCAGAGCTCGTACGAGGCTGGCGCCGACAAGGCAAAGTGGGATCGCCGAGCGGTTGAGCGCTGACTACGACTCGAAAGATTCCGGGGCATGCGCCGCCGTGCCCGATTGAGGAACCTTCGCCATCGACAGGGCACGAGGTGCCCTAGCGCAGAGTCCGGATTTCGAATTGTTGTCGATTTCCGGTTCCGACGATTTACCATTTACCACTTACTATTTACCCAACCCAAACCCAACCGAACGCAGCACGCAAATCAACCGTCAAACGACCCGTAATCAGGCGGCTATAAGCATTTGCTGCGCAGACCTGTTGCAATATAGGAGTTAATCGAATTCATGAGCGCAGCTCTAAGCCTCGGCCACGCCGCATCCCCTAGGATGCTTGAAGACGTTCCTCGCTTGAGGTACGTCGTAATCCCTCCGCGTGCCCAGCCCGACTTCCGCACGGCCGCCCTTGAGGGACTGGCTGAACAGCAGCCCAGCATCCCTTCTCGCTTTCTCTACGACTCCGTTGGCTCCGCTCTTTTCGAGGCGATCACCCTCCTCCATGAGTACTACCTAACGCGGAAAGAGCGATCCATCCTGGAAGCCCAGGCGGCTAACATTGTGGCCGCTGTCGGCCGCCGGATCGAGATCGTCGAGTTCGGCAGTGGCAGCGCCGAGAAAACGCGTCTCCTTCTAGGAGCCGCATTGCAGAACCAGAAGTCGCTCCGCTTCGTGCCAATCGACATCTCCCAAGCTGCCCTCCAAAGCTCCGCCGTAAGCCTCCTCAACGAACATCCCGAACTTGACCTGGTCGCCATCGCTGCCGAATACCGCGACGCCCTCCAATCACTCCCCGTTACAAGCGTCCCGCGCCTCTTCCTTTTCCTGGGCAGCAACATTGGCAACTTCCCGCGCCTAGACGCGCAAAGTTTCCTTGCCGGCATTGCAGACCAAATGCGGTCGGAAGATCGGCTCCTAGTGGGAATCGACCTCATCAAAGACCCCCCCATCATCGAGCAAGCCTACAACGACCCGGCCGGAGTCACCGCCGCCTTCAATAAAAACCTGCTCTCCAGAGTCAACCGAGAACTTGGCGGCGAGTTCGACCTGACCGGCTTCTCACACCACGCCCCCTATTGCCCGGAAAGCGCCAAGGTCGAGATGAGGCTGGTTGCCGACTGCAATCAGTGGGTGCGGATTGAAGGAATGAAGGGAAGCCTTCGGTTCAAAAAGGGCGATTATATCCACACTGAGGACAGCCACAAGTATTCTCTTGATGGCTTCCAAAAGATGTCCGGGGATGCGTGCCTGACGATGGAAGGCCAATGGCTGGACGAGGACAAATGGTTCGCCCTGACGCTTCTCCGCAAGATCTGAAACGAGACCTCGCGGATCGTCTCGAGGCAGCCCGGGCCAAAACGCTTTGGCTTCTCAACCAAGTCCCCGAAGAATTTCTTCGTCGGCGAGTCCACAGCTTCTACAGCCCGATCGGCTGGCACTTCGGCCACGTGGGCCGGACCGAAGAGTATTGGACGGTCGGTGAAGCTCTAAGAAAGCCTCTCCTCGACGACCATCTGTCCTTCCTCTTCGCGGACCTCGCCGACAACCCAAAGGACAACCGAGTCAACATTCCCGACCGGGCCGGAATCGAGCGGTATCTGGAGATCACCCGCGACCGCGTTTTGGCGGCATTGAAGGAAGCTGACATAGAGTCAAACTCGCCCCTCCTTCACGGCGGCTACGCGTGGGATTTCTCGGTGCAGCACGAGTGCCAGCACCAAGAAACCATCTGCGAGATGCTTCAACTCATCCAAAGAGAACTCGGCCCCCGCCAACTGCCCACCCCATTCCCCTGGACCCGCGGCGTCGCAACCGAAATGATCCAACTACCCGGCGGTGAGTTCAGCATGGGGTCCGCCGATGCTTTCGCCTACGACAACGAGAAGCAGCCCCACCAGGTCCACGTCGCCGCCTTCTCCCTCGCACGCACCCCCGTAACCGCCTACGACTGGACCGAGTTCATCGCTGACAACGGCTACTCACGTCAAGACCTTTGGTCAAAAGCCGGCTGGGAATGGAAGGACCCCGAAGAGCCTGACCTTCCGGACCGCCCTGAATACTGGCTCCCACCTACCGAGGGCCACTACGCCTACGGCCCACTCGGCGTTCGAGCCATCCACCCCGACGAGCCCGTCTCCAGCCTCAGCCACCACGAGGCAGAAGCCTACGCCAAATGGGCTGGTAAGCGCCTTCCAACCGAAGAGGAGTGGGAATACGCCGCCAGCGCCGGCGACTATCCGTGGGGAAACCAAGATCCAGATCCCTCAAAAGCCAACTACGGCCTCCAAGCCTGGAACCCAAAGCCAACCGCAACGCACTCCACCGGCGCCACCCCCGCCGGCATCCAAGACCTCGCCGGCCAAGTCTGGGAATGGACCAGCTCCAAATTCCTCCCCTACCCCGGCTTCACCGCTTACCCCTACGACGGCTACTCTAAAGACCACATGCGGGGCGATCATTACGTGTGCCGTGGCGGCTCTTGGTCCACTGCCGCTCCCATCCTCCGCCGCACCTTCCGAAACTGGTACGTCCCCACCTACCGGCAGGGTCTCTTGGGAATGCGTTTGGCGGAATAGCCGCTCGCTAAACGCAGCATCGGCCCTCTGGGCGATGTTTCCCGCTCCCAACAACCACGTTGCTTGAATACCCGATGCTCGCCGTGGTTACAAGCGAGAAACATCGCCCAGAGGGCCCATGCTACGGCTAGCGAGCGGCTAGACTTAATGCATGGTCGAGTTGCAGGGGGTGAGCAAGAATTACGACGGAGTTGTCGCGCTCCGGCCGACCGACTTGCAGTTCGCGGAAGGCAAAACCACCGCCCTCATCGGCCCCAGCGGCTGCGGCAAATCGACCCTGCTGCGGCTCATCATTGGCCTGATCTCGCCAAGCTCTGGGCAAGTCCTGTTTGACGGCGCGCAGGTCGGGCCGGGCAACTTGTTAGAGGTTCGGCGAAAGACCGGTTACGTCATTCAAGACGGAGGTCTCTTCCCGCATCTCACAGCACGCGACAACGTTCAATTGGTCGCGAAATTGGTCCTAGACGAATCTCATCCTCGCGAAATGGCTGGAGCACTGGGTGACCAAGCGAAGATGAAGAATGAGGCGATCCAAGATGCCGTGCGCGGGGCATTGCTGGGGGGGCAACAAGGCAGATCTCAGGTGTCTGGAATTGCTGACCCCGTTGGTGCAGAATCAAGCCGGTCCCTGGAAAAGTACGGAGCGATTTCAACCCGTGTAGAAGAGCTGGCGGAGGTGGTTAGGATACCTAAGGATCTTCTATCGAGGTTTCCGGGCGAGCTTTCCGGTGGCCAACGCCAGCGGATAGGACTGATGAGGGCACTCATGCTGAAACCGAAGGTTCTTCTGCTCGACGAACCGCTCGCAGCCCTCGATCCAATGGTGAGATCGGCACTGCAAACTGACCTCAAACGCATTTTTCAAGAATTGGGCGCCACCGTCATCCTCGTCACCCACGACATGGGCGAAGCCGCCTACCTCGGGGACACGATAGTCCTCCTCCGGGAGGGTCAGATCGTCCAGCAAGGGACGCTCGAAGACTTTCAACAACGACCGAAAGAACAATTTGTCGATGAGTTCTTGAATGCTCAAAGGAGTTTGGTGGCGCTGTGATGAGTGAATTTTCGGAGTCCCTGCCCCTTGTGCGACGAAGGAGCAGAGGGGGAAGGGGTTGGGGATGGGGGTTCCGGGGCCTCCAACTTCTGGGTGCTTTGCTACTCCTCATGGCGATGGCGACAGGTGGCGTTCAAACCCAACAAACCGTCACTGTCGGATCCAAAAAATTCACAGAGTCCTACGTCCTCGGCGAAATTGCCAAGAAGCTCCTCTCCGATGCCGGATTTAGCGCTGTCCACAAACAAGGCATGGGTGGAACAAGCATTCTTTGGGAGGCTCTCAAGTCCGGCCAAATCGACGCCTATCCAGAATACACGGGCACCATCGGTGAAGAAATTCTCAAAAAGCCTGGTCTTAACGACCTCACCCAAATCAAACTGGCCCTCGCCCCCATGGGAATCGAGACGACCGGCGAACTAGGTTTCAACGACACCTACGCCCTCTGCATGACCCAAGCCAAGGCCCAGCAACTCGGCATCACCAAAATCAGCGACCTGAAACAGCACCCCGAACTCATCGTTGGCGTCACCCCAGAATTCTTGGGCCGCAAAGACGGCTGGAAACCGCTTTCAGAGAAGTACGGCCTCAACATGCAAAACGTCAAGGGGGTTGAGCACGCTCTCGGCTACACGGCCCTAAAAGCGGGACAGATCGACATCAAAGACGCCTATTCCACCGACGCAAAACTGGCTGAATACAACCTCGTCGTCCTCCAAGATGACCTTAACTATTTCCCCCAATACAAAGCCGTCTTCCTTTATCGAAAAGTGATGCCTGCCGGTGCGGTTATCGCCCTCAAAAAGCTAGAAGGCACTATCGACGAGAAGCGGATGACCGCCCTCAATGCCTTCGCCGAGAACTCCAAGGACTATACAGCCGCCGCGAACGAGTATTTCAAAGATGTTCAAAAGGACAAGCCGACCACTCCAATTGAAGAGCAAAGCCTGGCCTCAAAAATCCTCGGCTGGACCGGACGCCACCTCGAGCTTGTCGTTATCTCGCTTCTCCTCGCCATCCTCGCCGGAATCCCCCTCGGCATCCTCGCCAGCAAGCCCGGCCCCATGGGCAAGCTGATCCTAGGCACCGCCGGGGTCATTCAAACCATCCCATCCCTGGCCCTCCTCGCCCTCCTTGTCCCCGTCGCCGGGCTCGGAATCAGCGGCCGCACCGCCGTCGTGGCCCTCTTCCTCTACAGCCTCCTCCCCATCATAAGAAACACCGCGACCGGTCTCCAAGACATCCCGCCCGCCCTCAGAGAAGCGGCCGCTGGAATCGGCCTAACCGAGCAGGCTCAGCTCTGGAAGGTCTACATGCCGATGGCCTCCCGCTCCATCCTCGCCGGAATAAAGACCTCCGCTGTCATTAACGTCGGCACCGCAACCCTTGCCGGACTCATCGGCGCGGGCGGGCTCGGGGAGCCGATCATCAGCGGTTTGAACTTGAACGACAACGCCACCATCCTCCAAGGCGCAATACCGGCCGCCATTCTCGCTTTACTCGTGCAAGGCTTCTTCGATACACTCGACCGAGTGATTATTCCTAAGGGGCTCAGGCTTGGCCAAAGCAGATCGTAACGCACCGCGCAAGATTTCACTGGCTGAGCCGGTGACAGAAACGCGCCGCATTCCCATCAGGGACAATGGCGAGCCGCTCGTGGACTACCTCAGTGCCGCTCCTAAGGCTGTCCAAGCCCAACCACGCTTCAAATACAAACGGGAAACCGTGGTGAGAGCGACGGTCGCCGAAATGATTCGCATCGCCACGGAAAATGTCCCCTCCGGATTTAGGCTCGCAGTCGTCGAAGGTTGGCGCCCTCCTCACATCCAGCGCCGGATGTATCTCACTCAGTGGAATCGCTGGAAAGAGAAACATCCTGAGTGGTCGGACGCCCAAATCCGACGAGTCGCCAATCGCTACACCGCTCCGCTTCACAGTTCCGTTCCTCCGCCTCACTCCACCGGAGGAGCTGTAGACTTTGCCCTCCTGGACGATCAAGGTAACGAAGTTGACATGAACAGCCCCTTCGAACGGTTCAACGCAGCAACCTACTCCTTTGACGCGCAAGGTCTATCGGACCGAGCCCGCCGCCACCGAGACATTCTCGGCAACGCCCTCAGCAAAGGCGGCCTCACGAACTACCCCAGCGAGTACTGGCACTGGACCTACGGCGACCAAGGCTGGGCCTACCGAGGCGGCCACCCCTACGCCCACTACGGCCCCATCGAGCCGCCAGGCTATCGAGCTCCGGAAGAAGACGACAACGACGAGCCGTTTGTCTTTCTGATCAAGTAAGGCCGTAGAATACAAATATGCGGTACCTGGTGAGATTGATCCCCGAGGAAGAAGGCGGCTATTCGGTGCTCGTTCCCGGTCTCCCGGGGTGTGTTTCCCAGGGAGAAACCCGAGACGAAGCCTTGGCCAACATTCGAGAAGCGATCGGAGACTATTTGACCGCGATTGAAGAATCCATGGAAGAGGGAGAGTCAGCGTCGGTAACAGTGGACGTTCGCGTTGCCTAAGCTTGCCGGGGTCAACCATCTGGCAGCTATCAAAGCATTGCAGAAGGCCGGGTTCGATATCGTCAGACAGAGCGGACATATTGTGATGAGGAAAGGCAACATATTCATTGCCATTCCTAGAGCGAACCCCATCAAGCCTCACACCATGGGCGCGATTATCCAGTCTGCCGGACTTTCTGTCGAGGAATTCAAGGCTCTCCTCAAGTAGCCAAAAGCTAACTGCGAGAGCCCCTTTCACTTTTGACTCCCCAACGATTCGCAGTCCGAGATCCAAGATCCGCGATCCTCAAACTGCCATACTCAAATGACCATGGCAGAGCTGTTGCATACGGCAATTAAAGGGCTTCCAGCACCCAAAGTAGGGAAGGTTCGCGAGGTCTACGACCTCGGGGATGAGCTCCTTATCATCGCCACCGACCGCATCTCCGCATTCGACGCTGTGATGGCCAACGGCATCCCTGACAAGGGCCGGATCCTCACCGCCATGAGCACGTTCTGGTTCCACCTTCTCCAGCACGTGTGCCCCAACCACCTGATCACCACGGACGACGAGCGCATCCAAGTCCAACTCAACGCACCCCACCCCGAGCTTTACGGACGCAGCACCTTCGCCCGCAAAGCCACGCCGCTCCCCATCGAGTGCGTCGCCCGCGGCTTCATCACGGGCTCGCTCTACAAAGAGTACAAGCTCCACGGCGGCGGCGTCCACGCCTTCGGCCTCCCCGAGGGTCTCGTTGACAGTGACCGTCTCCCCGAACCCATCTTCTCCCCCGCCACAAAAGCCGTCGAGGGTCATGACGAGAACCTAAGCTGGCAAGGCGCTGTGGACCTGGTCGGCAAAGAAACCGCCGAAAGAGTGCGTGACTGGACTCTCCAGCTCTACTCCGAAGCCGCGGCCCACGCGGAGAAAAACGGCCTCATCCTGGCCGACACCAAATTCGAATTCGGAGAAACCAGCGACGGCCTCATTCTCATCGACGAAGCCTTGACCCCAGACTCTTCCCGCTACTGGGATGCCACCCTCTACAGCCCCGGCAAGAGCCAAGCCAGCTTCGACAAGCAGTTCGTCCGCGACTACCTGGAGCAAAGCGGCTGGAACAAACTGCCCCCCGGCCCGGTGCTGCCGCCGGACATCGTTGCGAAAACACGGGAGAAGTATTTGGAGGCTTATCGAAGGGTAACGGGCGAGGTGTTGATTAGAGAGCCAGCGGTGGTTTGAGCTTCCGAGCCCCTGCCCCTTGCGCGACGAAGGAGCGGAGGGGGAAGGGGTTGGGGTAGGGGGTTCCGGGAGCTTACATATGCTGGCAAATAACACTAGAAATCGATCCCAACAAAAGGTCGCTAGGGCGCGCAAGCTTCGCAAAGAAATGTCGATATCCGAGAAGGTCCTCTGGCGCCATCTTCGGAAGGATCGAATTGGCTTCAGCTTCAGGAAGCAAGTCCCAATTCTAGGTTTCTGCCTCGATTTCTATTGCCCGGAAGCAAAGTTGTGTGTTGAGGTCGATGGCGAGCAACACAAGGATTCCCTCGAATTCGATGCTAGACGAGACAAAGAGCTTGCCAAGGCTGGAATTCTAACCATTCGAATTCCAAGCCTGGATCTATTTGATCCGTCACCAATGTTGGCTCAATGGCTTAGGGAAATCCAGCGGGTCTGCGGTGAGCGGACCAGTCGAGGTGGTCGAAAGGACACCCCGGAACCCCCTACCCCAACCCCTTCCCCCTCCACTCCTTCGTCGCGCAAGGGGCAGGGGCTCCGAAGCTAGGATGTTCCTCCTCTACAACTTCCTCCTCACCATCCTCAGCATCTTCTGGGTGCCGTGGATGCTCATCCGTGCCCGTAAGCGCCGCGAGCCGCCGAATTGGAAAGAGCGCTGCGGCGACTACGACATCGAGCCCCGCAAAGACAACAAGAGAATCTGGATCCACGCTGTGTCGGTGGGCGAGGTCATGGCCAGCATGCCGATCCTGAAAGATGTCAGAGAACTCCTCCCAGACCACGAGATCATCCTCAGCGTTACGACCAGCAGCGGCCATCGCACAGCCCGTGAGCACGCCGTGGACCTCTATGACCGCCTCGTCTACTTTCCTATCGACGTAACCCGATTCCAACTTGCTGCCATGCAACACGTCCAGCCTGCAGTCGTAGCGGTCATGGAAACCGAGCTCTGGATGAACTTCCTGTGGGCCGCAAAAGTATTCGACGCCCGCACCCTTCTCATCAACGGCCGGATCAGCGACCGTTCCTACAAACCCGGCCTGCGCTTCTACTACGCATCGATGCTCAAACGCATGGACCGCTGCCTGATGCAAACCCAAACCGACGCCGACCGCATCAAAATCCTCGGCGCTGCTGACGCTGAAGTTTTCGGTAACTCAAAAATCGACCAGGCCACCGCTTCCGTTGAAGCCGACCCTGCTTACTGGCGAAACGAGCTTAAGCTTCCCCTGGACAAGCGCGTGGTGGTGATCGGCTCGACGCGAGGCGAAGAGGAAGAGAGATTTGTGATCGAGGCTCTTAAGATCGCGGGCTGGAAGTGGTTTTCAGTCGTATTCGCGCCCCGGCACTTGGAGCGAGTGCCCGAGTTGATGAAGGCTTTTGAAGCCGAGGGCATCCGCCCCGGGCTGCGTTCCAAAGGCGAGGGCGGCCAATACGTGATCCTTGACACGTACGGCGAGCTGGATCGTGTCTATTCGGTGGCCGATGTCGTCGTGATCGGGGGCGGGTTTGCCGATCTGGGGGGACAGAACCTTATCCAGCCCCTTGCCCATGGAAAGCCTGTTTTGCATGGCCCTCACATGCAGAATTTCCGGGACGTCACCGAGCAGGCCGACCGCCTTGGGGCCGCCCGGGAATGCACCCAGCCGGAGTCCTTGGGCGCAGCAATACTCGGCCTTCGGGACGACGCGGAGGAGCGGGAAAAGATGGGAGCGGCCGCTCGCGAGATCGTCTACGCAAGCACTGGCGCCAGCCACCGCTTCGCACAAGCCATCGCCGACGAAGCCGGCAAGTTCCACGCCCGGCGCTAGAACGCCGCACGTCACGGGAGGGCGGAAGACCATTCAACGGTAATCTCAACTCCGTGCAAACGCGGTTACTGCTCGGCACTGCCCTCGGGCTGCTTTCCATCGCCGGAGTCGCCTCCTACAAATACGTTCGCCCCAGCTTTGAAGGACCCGCCCAGACCCTTCCCACCGGCAAGCTCATCACCCCGGCTTCCGACAATGCAGAAGTAGGCAGCTACCCAGCCAACATGGCCCTCTCGCCCGACGGCCGCTACCTCGCCGTCACCGACACCGGCTTCCGAGAGCAGGTCAGCATTCTCGACACCACCACTGGTGTCCTCGTGGATAAAGCCGAGTTCAACTCCGTACCAGCTCTCGGAGACAAAGCCCTCTACTACGGCCTCGCCTTCGACCGCGCGGGCAAGCTCTACGCGGCCAATGGTCCGTTCGACACAGTGACCATGTTCCAACTCGGATCCGGCGGCAAACTTAACGCCGAAGCCCAGCCCTTAACTGACGCCTCCGGCCAAAAGGACAGCCCCAACTTCGTCGCCGGTCTGGCCGTAAGCGCAGATGGCCGATCCCTGTACGCCGCCCACAACGAGGCCTACCGCGCCACCGGAATGCACAGCTCGCTCAGCGTCATCGACATCGCCTCCAACACCGTCCGCAAGAAGATCCAGCTCCCCGGTTTCCCCCTCGCCGTCGTTACCGTCGCTCCATCCAACATCAGGGCCGAAAAGGTGTACGCCTCCTGTGAAATGGACGGCGTCGTCGCGTCCATCGACCCGAGCACTGGCAAGGTCAAAGAGATCAAAACCGGAATGCAGCCCACGGGCCTCTTGCTCAACAAAGACCAAGGCCGCCTCTACGTCTCCAACTCCGGTGGCGACACCGTATCCATCATCGACACTGCCACCGACCAGGTGATCAAAACCATCCTCACTCGTCCCGCCGCTCTCCACGGCCTCCCGGGTTGCACTCCCGAAGGCTTAACCCTTTCCCCTGACGAGAAAACCCTCTACGTCGCCCTCGCCGACCTCAACGCAGTCGGAGTCATCGACGTCAATAGCCAAACGCTCGCCGGCTACATCCCCGTTGGCTGGTACCCCACATCCGTTGCGATCGCTAACGGCAACCTCTTCGTCGCCAACGCCAAGGGCATCAAGGCGGTCACCCCTAACGGCAAGAGCGTCGACGGCCACGGCACCTACACTCAGAACATCATCGAAGGCACCGTCTCGAAGATCAACTTGAGCGAGGCAACAGCCCATCTGAACGAGCTAACGCAGCAGACTCTCGACAACAACTACGCAACCCCAGAACTCGTCGCCAGCCGCTCCGCCGGATTCAAGAATCCTGGCATCAAGCACGTCATCTACATCATCAAAGAGAACCGAACCTACGACCAGGTCCTCGGCGATGACACCCGCGGCAACGGCGACCCAAGCCTGACCATGTTCGGCAAAGAAGTCACCCCCAACCAGCACGCCCTCGCTGACCGCTTTGTCCTCCTCGACAACTTCAACGTCTGCGCCGAGGTCTCCGGCGATGGCTGGCAGTGGTCCACCGCCGGCATCGTCTCAGAAAACACTTCCCGCAACGTCCCTTTTAATTACAGTGGCCGCGGCCGGGACTATGACTTCGAAGGCCAAACCAACGGCGTTGCCGTCAACCTTGCCGATCTCCCGGACGTGGCAGACGCCCCCGGCGGCTACATCTGGAACGCGTGTCTAAAAAGCCACGTCAGCTTCCGAAATTACGGCTTCTACGTCGATCCGATCGACAAGGCAGATGCCAAGAAAGTCGGCCTTAAAAGCCCCGAGAATGGCCCCACCAAGAAGGCCCTTCTGAGGGACACCGACGACAGTTTCCGCCAGTTCGACACCAACTATGCCGACTCCGATATGTGGATCAAATACCGCTCCACGGAGCCTAGGGGAATGAAAACTTTTGGCGACTCCAAGGCACCTAGCCGATATACAGAGTGGCGAAAAGAGTTCGACCGCATGATCGCTACCAACAAGGTGCCCCAGTTCATGATGGTCCGCTTCATGCGAGACCACACCGCCGGCACCGCAGAAGGCCTTTGCACCCCCCAAGCAATGGTCGCCGACAACGACTACGCTGTCGGAGAACTGGTCGACGCTGTAAGCCACAGCCAGATATGGAAAGACGCGGCCATTTTCATCCTCGAGGACGACGCCCAAAGCGGCAAGGACCATGTGGACTGCCACCGCTCGCCCGCCTACATCATCTCACCCTTCGTGAAGAAGTCGCTCGTTGACGACCATTTCTACAACACCGACTCCATGCTCCGAACCATGGAACTGATCCTAGGCCTGAAGGCGATGAACGAATACGATGCCGTCGCTCAGCCCATGGCCGTTTTCGACACCACTCCCTCCAACTCCGAACCCTACCGATCGGTCATGCCCGGGCGAGACATCGCCACCGCCGTCAACACAAAGACCGCTTACCGCTCCACCGACAGCGCCAAACTGATCGCCCGCTATACCGAGCACTCTAACGCCGACCTGCAACTCAACGACATCCTCTGGCACGCCATCAAAGGCAACGGCAAACCCAACACCGCCGCGCGAGTGACCTATACACCTGGTAAAGCCTAACCATTCTCGAAAGTCCGAGCCGTCGCAGCCCAGGGGAGCGCATCTCGAGGGCTAAGGGACGGCACGCACTCCCCCTTTCGAGTCCTTGCAAAGAGCCTAGGATGGATTGGGGTCTCGGAGGATGAGCGATTCTCCATCGAAAGGCAATCCGTGGGTCTGGCTGGCTAACTGCCGGAAACAAGCTGTCTCTCGCGCTCACCGAGCTCGGGCGCAGTGTGGAAAGCCCGCAAAGCGGCCTTCCACCGCCGCCAGCTTGCTGACCGCTTTACGCGTGTTGCCAACTTCGGCGGCAAGTTCGGCCGCCTGTAATTCACGGGCGCCTGCAGACGCATCCTCTCGCTATGGGATAGTTCCATCGGCCGGAAACGGGTCTTTTGCCAAACCTCATACCAAAGCAGAACGGACCAGATGTTCTGGCTGGGAAATTGCCGCGCCACCAGCGTTTTGAACTTTTGCTCTTGAACAGATAGCTCGATCAACTCTTGCCCAGTGGGATCGGCAAACCGGTTCAGACGCTGAAACCGAGTGAGATAGGTGTGATAGAACGGAATCTCGAATATCGGCCCGTCGAACACCTGGGCGACCAGAAAATTTGTTGAATCATGGTCCAAATGCCCTTGCTCAAACGCACCGCAACAAACCCGGTCGGGCCGAACTTTGCCCATCAAAGCCTGAAACTTGGGAAACAGTGCCGACATCTCCTCTGGAATGCGTCCATCGGTGCCGTGGAGGAAATGCAAATTGCCGGTTGGCACCCCCAACAGATGCGCGACCGCTCTCGCTTCCGCTTCTCGGGTTAGAGTGCTGTGGGTCCAACTGATGTGAACCTCATTCCCATTCTGAACCAGCCGCCTGATCCAGGCGCAAATCGAGATCTCGTCATCCGGATGAGTCATGCAGAAGAGCCACCGCAAATGAGGATCGGTGTCGAAAGCCTTCACTCCACCCCCATTTTCCTCAGCGTCGAGGTGGTCGACCGCCCTTCCAAAGTAGGAAGAATCACCACCTTGCCGCCGTAGCTCTGCACAACCGTCGTCTCAGGCAGGTCTTCGGCGCGGTAGTCGCCACCCTTAACGTGAATCTCGGGCATTAATGTCGCAATCAGCTTCTCTGGCGTCCTCTCATCAAAGACAACCACAGCGTCCACGTCCC
Organism: Armatimonadota bacterium; assembly: GCA_025363835.1. GTDB lineage: Bacteria > Armatimonadota > Fimbriimonadia > Fimbriimonadales > Fimbriimonadaceae > JANYLD01. Next base: position 6,650 of record JANYLD010000082.1, on the reverse strand, counting down.
GCAAGGCGGCTAGCACGGCCGCGCGATCCGCAACCGTGTTGATGGGACGCTCCGGACCCTTGCCCAGCTTCCGGGCCGAATCATCAGAATTCACGCCTACTATCAGCATGTCGCCGAGCCCTCGAGCCTCGGATAAGTAGCGGACGTGTCCTGCATGCAGGATGTCGAAAACGCCGTTCGTGAAAACGAGCTTTTTGCCCTCGCGGAGTGCCAGAGCCTCCTCAACCGAGATCAAGCGAGTGCCTCCTTGACCGTGGAGTAAACGCTGGCTGGGTCGATATTGGCCAGAGAGTGCGCGTCGTAATGACAGCGGTTGATCTGGCCATAGGGGCATGATCGCTGGGGGCTCGTAATTGAATAAAGACCGATCGCAGGTTTACCCAAGGCAGCCGCAATATGCGTGCTTCCTGTATCCCCGCCAACATGCGCATTCGCCAGACCGATTAGAGAAATCAGTTCGCCTACGCTCGTCTGCCCCGCCAGACTTCGAGGCACCACCTTGCATTGTGATGAAACCTGTTCAACAGCTTCCCGGTCGACTTCCGCTTTGCCGCCAATCAACACGCACACACAACCTTCAACGCTCAAACGGTCGATAAGAGTAGCAAAGTGGCTCGGTGGCCACCGCTTCGTCACCCATCCTGCACCCGGGTTGACGATGACTAACGGACCTGCCAACTCCCCAACCTTCTCCATCACCCTCAGGCCATCATCTTCCTTTGCCGTCAACCCAAACTCTGCCCGGTCCATATGCGCTCCCGCTGCTCTTGCTACATCCACATATTGGTCCACAACGTGAAGGGAAGTGGAATCGGGCAGTACACGGGAGGAGAACAGCCAGGCCCCTTCGCGCTGCCAGTGATAGCCGAGCTTTCGGCCAGCTTTCGCCTTACCCACGACGATTCCGCTCTTGAAAAGTCCCTGCATATCAAGCGCGTAGTCAAACTCGCCGTCAACCGAAGGCCATGTACTCGGATTCAAGCCGGGCTTGACTCGAACGACATTGTCGACCGCCCAACAACAATCCACGACGCCCGCAAACCGGGGATCAACCGCCCAAGTGATCTCCGAGTCAGGGAAAGTCTTCTTTAAAGCTACAGCCGCCGGCAAGGTGCATACAACGTCGCCGAGAGCAGAAAGACGGCTAAGAAGAAAACGCTTCATCTTGCTTATCAAGGAGGCCGGCTACCCGCGCGTCCTTCCATCTGTCATGGAGCCAAAGCCACTGCTCGGGATAACGCCGAATGACTCCTTCGAGAACCTTGTTGACGTCGGTCATGATCTGCTCCGGCGTATCAACTCCGCGCTTATATTCCATAGGCTCGAAGACTTCCACGCGGTATTGCCCGGGCCCCACTCGAAGGCAGAAGCCGGGCACCAGCGGGGCTCCGGTCTTTAGGTGAAGGACGGCTGGCCCGAGAACGGTGCCACAGGGCTTGCCAAAGAAGGGAAGAAAGGACTCATCCGCGTTCTGATCAGGCAGGATCGCGATCGTTTCCCCGTCCTTGAGCTTCTTTAGGATCGTCCGGGCCGAGTCTCCCCGGGACAAAACCGTGACTCCCGAAACTCCCCGGATCTTAGCCACTCGAGCTTGCAGACCCTCGTCGTTGGCGTCCCTGGCGACAACGCTCATCTTCCAGCCATGGGCTCCATACCAGTGCGCCAGCCGTTCGAAGTTGCCCAAATGACCGGTAACGGCGAGGACCCCCTTGCCTTTCTCGTTGGCCTGAAAATAGGGGCTGAGATCCACAGGCTCCATCGACCGGAGCACTTCTTCGTCGCTCCGCTTTAGGGATCGCATGAAATCGCCCGTTGTCCGGCCTAGATGGAGAAAAGCCTCCAAGGCCAAGGCCTGGGCATCGGCGACTGACTTTTCGGGAAAGGCGAGATGGATGTTGCTGATCGCCCGCTCTCGGTGCTTCCGATCAAGTTTGTAGGCTATCTTGGCTAAACGCTCACCAAGCCGCTCGGCACCCGCCGCATTCCGGCGTTCAAACATCGGCTGAGCACCCATAAAGGCGAGGCCGCCGAGCTTAACGAGAAGGGCTTTTGATGGGGAGCTCATCCAATTTGCGTTCCAACCATTCGCGGAATTCGGCTTCCGGTTCGATCTTTGCCTCTTGCCTGGCAATCCAAATCTCGAATCGATCCAAGCCCGGTCGGCCTCTCAACTTCACCCAATCTTTCGCGGTCACGACTAACGGCTGTTCCTGGTTGAAGCAGGTTAAAAGGTTACCACCCGTCAATGGGTCGTGGTCGGGGAGAATGAGCTTTATATCAGGTAGCAGGCCCACTCCTTGTAAGTCTGCGATAAACCTCGCCGGGTTGCCCAATGCACACAGAACGTTCACTCTGGGATTTGCTGGAATCGTTATGGCGTCTCCGTTTGGCCAACAGAAGCCGGTCACTCTGAATGTCGCACGCAGCCCGTTTGGTACCACTAGATCTGCTCGAGACCGATTTTTGCGTGGCTCCCTATAGGGTCCTGCCGGAAGGCAAGCTTTGTTGGAATTAGGCGGGTCTAAAAGAATCGTGACGTGCTTCTTTAGCGGCAAATGCTGAAAGCCATCGTCCATCAGCATGATTGCGTGTGGCATCTCCTGCTCACAGATACGGGCCGCTTCGACTCGATTTCTGCCCACGATAAGCGGCAATTCGGGCATGAGCCAACGAACCATAGCGACCTCGTCACCCCACTCCGAAGCGATCAAAGTCCCCTCGGGCGCTAAAGAGGCGCTTTCACTATGCGGCGCGCCATAGCCGCTGCAACTGAGAACTACCTCGCGTCCTAGGTCGCATAAGACGGCGGCCACATAAAGACAAAGGGGAGACTTCCCGCTTCCACCCGCTAACAGATTCCCGATGCAAACCACCGGCGAGTGAGGACATGCAGCGTTCTTAATCCCTAACCGGTACATCGAAGCATAAGCCTCCCAGCCGCCCGCATAGAGCCAACTCAACGGAGTCAGTGCCAGGCGAATCAGCCGGAGTCCCAACCCCTTGCCCTCCCACACCTCGCTCCAATGCATGGGAGATTATGGGGATGATGAAGGGGATGATGATGTGATGACGTGATGAAGTGAGGATGCGCCGCTGCTCTCCACGGCTTTCGCAGACCTTTCAAGTCATCTCATCGTCAGTTCATCCTCGAATCCTAGAACGCGGTAAAAAGAACAATGCCCTCGCTCTTCACAAAGATTATCAATCGCGAGATTCCTGCCGACATCGTTTACGAGGACGAGCACGTCGTTGCGTTCCGCGACATCGAGCCAAAGGCTCCCGTCCACATCGTCATCGTTCCACGCGAGGAGGTCACGGGCGTCGCGGCTCTCCCGGAATCGGGCGACCACATGTACTTGCTCAACGCCGCAAAGAGAATCGCCGAGAAGGAGGGTCTAAAGAGCGGCTATCGGCTGGTCATCAACCAAGGCCCCGACGCCGGGCAAAGCGTGGAACATCTCCACGTTCATCTCCTAGGCGGCCGCCCCATGGACTGGCCCCCGGGATAGTTCAATCGGAGTTCCGAGATTCGCGATCCGAGATCCGAGACGGGCGATGCGAGATCAAATCCCTTTCTGCGTCTGAGGAAAAAGAAACTCTTGGTCGCTAAACTTTTGGTGGTTGACCCACTGGGCGTCCCACTTAAGCGAGTCGGAGAGCGGCGCTCCAGGTGGTGCAACTTCCGCGCGGATGGAAACCGGCAGGTGCAGTTGCGCATTCATAACCACCCGGATCGTGCTGGCGCCGAGTGTCTTAGCTGCCGCTGGCGACCGTACTGCGGTGATCATGTATTCGTCCACCACTTTTCCTTCAAAAGGCTGCTTCCGCTCCTCAACCTTCACCGAATACCCGCTCTTCTTATCTTCGAGCGCCTTCATGTACTCGGCGAATGGCATGCGTTTCTCCATGAGTCCTGCAAAGACCTCCCTATTCGCATTGGTGGGCCAATGTTGCACCATCTCGAGAGCAGCCGGAGCCGGTTTGGACCCTGCCGGTCGCGAGACCACCAACTTGTCCACGCGGGTCGTAACCGCGGGTCCAGTGGACTTCACCCATGCCAAAGCGGGAACAACGCCGCGTTGCGGATCCTTCACGAGAATGGGAAACTGCAGCGCATAAACTGAAGAATTGCGTAGCTTCTCAACCAGGTGCCCAGACGTCCTTCCTGTTGCTGAAGTCATTGCGTAGACGATATTCACTTGAACCCCGTTGAGGCTCTTAATCATCTGGTCCGCTTCAGTGGCCACCTCAACTGGCGACTTATCGGTTTTCACCCATCCGGTGTCTTTGGTGATTGCTACCGGAACACTTATACTCGGTGCGGGCTTCGCAGGAGCAGCCCCCGGTGCCGACCCCGTGTCGCCCGAAGGGCTAATAACCTTGACCGCCGGCGTTTTTGCCTTAGGTGTAGAGCCGCCGTTGCCAGGTTTCACCGGGATTTCCGAAGACTGGGATGATGGGGTAACCGAAGGAACTGTCGCGTGCGAAGTATTTGAAGCCACCGCGTTAGCTGAACCATTCGTCGACGTGGGCGAGGAACGGGCACCCGAGCAGCCCACAGCCATGCCGAGCGCGCACAGCGCAAGAATTGAATAACGAATTTGCATCACTCTCTCTTGGCGGATACGCCTGCCATTGCCCGTGGCGTTTCACTTAAAGGCTTCCAAAGGTTCAGGTCGAGGTCTGCAAACACCTTGTCCTTCTCCTTGCATTCGTCCAGGAACGCTACATCGGCCGCCGTAAGCGTACCGCCCGCATGCACCGTCTCGGCCAGGGTCGCCAAACGGGTAAAGCGATCGATATGATCGTTAAAGCGAATTTCCGCGTAGTCCTTGGCCGCAAAGGTGGAGATCAAGAACTGCCAGTCGGAAGCCTCTGCCAAAAGCAGCTCCCGCCCGGCCTGTTGGACCAGCTCTTTTGACGGCCCGTCCCCAAAGTCCCGCGCCATTTGCCTCATCTTTCGCTCAGCCGGATAGAGCTTTTCCCATGTCCAGGAGTTGTCTTGGTTAAGCCATATATAGTGGTATCCGCCTTCGCCCCAAGAGCCTTCCGGCAGAGTAATCATGTGCCGCGCCGGGTCTGCATCCAATACCTGCCCACCCGTCGCCGCCTGTAACTCCGGATCATGATGGATCGCGCGTGAGACCTCGTACAAGAACTCTGGCCCCTCGAACCACCAGTGGCCAAAAAGCTCGGTGTCGTACATCGCGACCAAGGTCCCTTCCCGATCGGAGACGCCGCGGTAGGTTGCCAATGTGGATTTCAACGTCCGAACATAGTCTTCCGCGTGATGCCCAATCCGCTCAAACGCCGTGTACGGGTCGTAAGGTTGCTTTTGACCCAGATCGCGCTTGTTCGGGCTGATGCGCCAATAGCGAAGGCGACCGGGATAAAGCTGCTTGTGGAACTCCAAATACCACTCATCGCCCGGATACCCAGTTTCGCCCGACCACACCTTGACCGTTGTCTGAGGATCGCGCGCGTAGCAAACTTCGCCGTTGGGGAGGGCATAGTGCTCGTACTCGCTCCGGAATTCCTCGGGCGGCGTAAACATCTTCTTGCTCCGCGCAAACATTTCCGCAAGCTGCGGGAAGTTGGCTGCGTAGGTGCCTAAGGGCTCACCACCACGAATCATGTGCGAGTCGACAAAGAAATACTCCAATCCGTTCTCGGCCAGATACTCCTCAACCCCACGCCGAGGCCAAGCCACCTCGTTCTGCCCGACTGGCGCTTTCCAGTCATAGGCAGGACGATACGCGCACTCGGGAAGCCAAATCCCTCGCGGTTGTCTCCCGAAATACTTCTTATAAGACTCAACCCCAAGCTTCACCTGTGCTGAGCAACTCTCGTCGGTCCCCAGTAAAGGAAGGTAGCCATGAGTCGCCCCGCATGTGATGATCTCGATCGACCCGTTGTCCTGAAAGAACTTGAATCCCTCGATGATGCTTCGTCCCCATCGGTTCCGAAACTCGTCCAGACTCCGCGCATAACGCCTCTTCCAGAACTCCGCCAATCCCGCCATCCACATGGGCCCTTCTGCGTCAAAACGCTTTTGGTCGGACAGGGCTGCGTCGATCTTCGACTCGCAGTACCCCTCAAAGCCGCTTTTGAACTCTGGATCTTCGAGCTGCTCAACCAGGATCGGCGTTAAATTAACCGTCCAGTGAGCCTTGATCCCTTCCTTGTGCAGCCGGTCGAGGCCATGAAGCAGCGGCAGATAGCACTCCGCGGCCGACTCGTTGATCCAGTCCGTTCCGTGGGGCGACTTGCCGTGGCTCAGCACGTACGGCATGTGGGAATGAAGACAAAGTAGGAACCTGCCAATGGGCATCGATCTATTGTAGACGCGAAAGGTTAAAGGCAGGTTTGCCGCCGACGCGATGCGGCATGGCCAGGGCCAATTCGTTGCAGGGCGGCGAGAAACCTTAAAGCTTTAATGGCATTCCTACCGGCACGGTGCTCGGCATGTTGCGATTCTGATGATCGATTTGCAGAATGGATGTGAGGCTTTGGCGTGGAATACCGAGAGTTAATCATCGCTGCAAGAATGCCGCGGAGGACTTATGAAGAACAGAAAGAAAGGCTTTACTCTCGTCGAAATTATGATCGTGGTGCTCATCATCGGTATCTTGATGGCAATCGCGGTTCCC
>JANYLD010000072.1 GCA_025363835.1 Armatimonadota bacterium | reverse complement strand
CACGCCGAGCCAGCGACCCCGGAGGGGTCAGAAGAAGGTAGCCGGTGTGTCGTAGCAATTTCGCCGTAGTCCGCGGAGGCGAAATTGCGAAGACCACCGGAAAGCAAGAAATATTGGGACACCTCCCCTGCAGTCCGCGATGCTTTAAACCACGCGGAACCATGTGGCTGCGGGGGAGGTCGGTGAGTCTCCGAACCGGGAGGGGCTGCATGTTCGAAGATGAGATCTTCCAGCGGGTTAGGTCTGCGGAGATTCCATCCGTTTCAACTCGTTGCTAACCCGAGTCGTATACAGTTCCGCTCCCTCGTAAGTCAGGTGGTCTACGTTGTCCATATAGTGGTCCCCAAACTGCATGGGGTCGGGCAGGAAGAGGCGGCCGCCGTTTCCGCCGAGAATGGCCTGTACGTTTCGGACCGTTGCCTGATAGCCCTTGACGAATGTGGGATCGCGCATGACGTCTTCGGAGATGGGCGCGTTTACGAAGTAGACACGGAAATTGTATTGACGCGCCAGATTGAAGATGTGCTGTGTGGCCTCGAGGTTATCTTGGGAGACGCTGGTGTCCATGCTCGCGGCGGTGTCCAGGTGATCCTTGACATCGCGCATGAGCTGGTTGTGATCGGGTTTGAGGGAGACGGAGAACCCGTCTGGGCGAGGGCCAGGTCCCTGGTTCTTGGCTGGCTTGATCGTTTCTTTCAGGTTCTCCAGAAGGCTCTTGCTTTCAGAGAAGAGCTTGACGTCTCGGGCGAGGAAGACTTCCTCCTTGAACCCGGTGTCGCTGTGCCTCGAATACCACGCGATGTCTGGCGAGGACGTGCTGAGCGGGGTTTGCCCAAAGGCGTACCCGGACATGACACGGGGCCAAATGTCGAAGACGCTGACGATGATCACTCGCTTGGGAGCGCCAAGCTTATGCACGTAGTCGTCCAGCATGGCCGCGCTGTTCACGACGGTCATGTCTCCGATCGTGCATAGGTTGAGACCCTTGCCTCCCAGCGCCTTGGAGAGAACCTCCGGATCGAGACCCTGAGCCCCACTGGAGTCGCCCAAAATCAACGTGTCGACCGGCTGTTTGAGGCTGTGAAGCATCGCCCACTTCTGGCGTATGCGGCGGTAGCCCGAATTGGGGACGGTCTTGTTCAGCCACGTAGTCACGAGCGCGTTGAGGACGAGGATGAACAGGGCGGTGCTGATCCAGATCATGGCCACCTTCTTGCGAGAAGTCGTGGGCACCATGTCATCGGGCAGCGGAGACGAGATCGCCTCCGCAACTGGACGCTGTGCGATGGCTGGTTCTGTTGGCTCGATAGGTGTGTTGATGGACATTAGAACTGGAAGTAAATGAACTCGGCAGACTGGCGAGCCCCGAAAGCGAGGAGGCCGATGATCAAAGCGCACTGCCAGGCAATTCGAACTGGAACTTGCAGCCGCATAGTGACAAGCAGGTTGCGCGAATAGGCTTGGAAGAGTTGGACGACGAGGAGAGGCGTAAGCAGCAGCGCTACTTTCAAAGCGAAGCCACTGGTCTCAGCAGAATGGCTGAAACCGACCGAAGTGAGCATCGTGTAAATCTGGTCCAGTGAATGGGAACGGAAGAAGACCCAGCCGACCAGCGTGAGTCCGAACATCAGGGCGATGCGGCCACCCACGCGCAAGTTGCTGGGGTTTTCAACCGGCGGGAAGGTCTTCGTCCAAGCACGGTAAACGCAGAGGAGGAGGCCATGGTAAGCGCCCCACGCGACGAAGTTCCAGGCCGCGCCATGCCACAGTCCGCCAAGCATCATCGTGATCATGAGGTTGCGGTAGATCTTCCAGTCGCTGACTCGACTCCCTCCGAGCGGAATGAAGAGATAATCGCGAAGCCACTGAGACAGCGTGATGTGCCAGCGTGACCAGAAATCGCTTGGGCTCTGGGCAAAGTAGGGGAGTTTGAAGTTAAGAGGAAGCTCGAATCCCATCAACCGGGCGAGGCCACGGGCTACGTCGGTGTAGCCGGAGAAGTCGCAGTAAATCTGGAAGGCGTAGGCGAGGACTCCAAGGACCACGTCGACGCCGTGATAGCGGTGGTAATTGTCGAAAATGGTGTTGGCGACCACCGACAGATTGTCGGCGATAACCAGCTTCTTAAAAAAGCCCCAGAGGATTAAGTAGATTCCCGCGTCCACCATCTCTGCGGTGATGATTCGACGGCGGCAAATTTGCGGGAGCATCTCGCCCGCGCGCTCGATCGGACCGGCTACGAGTTGGGGGAAGAAGGAGACGTAGAGGCCGAAATCGAGGATGGACTTAGCCGGCTCAAGCTTCTTACGGTAGACGTCGGCCACGTAGCTGATCTCTTTGAACGTGTAGAACGACATGCCGACCGGCAACACGAGGTGGAGTGTGGTCAGGCTGGCTTGCATGCCGAAGGCGTTCAGGAGGTCAGATAGGCTGGACGCAAAGAAGCCCATGTACTTGAAGATTCCAAGCACGGTGAGGCTCGCGGTGATTGCGGTGACGAGAAGGGCCTTGCGCCGCTTCGGGTCCACGGTCTTGTTGATCTGCCGAGCCAGCAGGAACTGGACGGTAGTCGTGCTGGCCAGCAGAAGACAGAATCGCCAGTCCCAGAACCCATAGAAAAAATAGCTGGCTCCGAGGAGCAGCAGATTTTGTAGCCTGAATCCGTTGGGCAGCTTCTGGAGAAGAAGATACGCGGAATAGACGACGAGGAAGAAGACTACAAACGGAAGGGAATTAAAGTGCAGCTAGCGAGCTCCTGTCTTCTAGATTTATTGATTTTATTGTGCAGGATTTGGGCCAATGAAGGAGGCGGGGAGGAGTCTGCAACCTCCCGGTCCAACAACCGATCACCGATTACCGATCACTTGCCTTTCGTCTCCGGCTTCACTGGCTCAACTTTCGGCTCGTCGATTTGCAAGTTCTGCCAGTTCGCGATAGCGTTCAGCAGAAGCTGATAGGAGCCAACGGTCTCGCCCCGCCACGTTGGGTTGAGACCGAAGAGAAGGACGTTGCCTTTGCCGACGGGGCAAAGCACCAACGCCGGTGATCCGGCAATGCCTTTGATGTCGCCGAAGCCGCCGCTGATGAGCGTCTTATCGGCGGCAGCAAACCGGAGCAAGACCTTGTCCTTGGCCGGCTGAGGCGCAGTGTAGTCAGGCTTGTCGTCCTCTTTCGGCGGCTCGAAGGGCGGACGGCCCTGGACTAGGTCCGGGTCGTTCTTATCGCCTCGGCCGGAGGCTCGTTCTTCGGAGCCGCCACCGCCTCCTCCACCACCAAATCGGCCACCGCCGCCTCCGGAGGAGACGGTCATGCGGAAGGGCAGGTACCAGTCTGCGCTATAAACGCCGAGGGTGTCGCCATACCCGTAGAGTACGGGGCTGACTTTATCGCCCCGCTCCGTCAGGAACACCCCGCCGGATGGAGCGGACTGCTGGCGGTTCAGGGACACGCCGTTGACCAAGTTGTAGTAAACCGGGAGCTCGATAGAGCCGCCCATACAAACGAGGAGGCCGCCGTCTTTGAGGAACTTCTGAAGATGGAGCACGCCTTCCAAGCCGCATCCACCTCGGATGTCGTCTGAAGTGTCCGGTCCGCCGAGGTTGGGAAGGCCGGGGAGCGGTTTCCACGGAATGGCTTCCCCGAGTGTGGATCGACCCTGGACGATGCTCTGCTGGCCGAAGTCCGGCCCGAAGATGATCACATCGGCTTCCTTGATAAGGTTCGGATTGTCCCGCAGCTCGTGGGTTGAGGTGTATTTGTATTTGACACCAAGTTGATCAAGCGACAAGCGCAACCAGCCTTCCCACTCGGTGAAGTTCCAATCGTGGATCAACATGATCCGCGGTTGAGCGAGTGCGTGTTGGGGCACGGTCGGTTGGCTTCTAAGGACCGCCCACTGCATCTTCGCCAAGCCGTTCAGATTTTGCGCCACAGGGCCTGGGATGACCAAGCTTCCGGGCTTGTAAACCGTGGTTCCGTCTTTGAATTCCTGTTCCGTGACCATGACGTTCTTTGCACTTCGCTGAAGGGAAAGCATAAAGAACGGATCGGAACTCGGAGCGACGATGATGGATTCGGTAGGGCTAAAAACTGGCATCACCGAAGGAGCTGTCGCGGCCGGAGTCGTCTCCAACGCTTTGAGATCGGTGACCCTTGCCACGTCCAGATTGAACAGCGGGCCAAGGGTCCAACCGGTGTCGTCGTAGGGCTGCGGATCGGTCGATTTGTAGTACTGCTTGTCGAGCAACATGTCCGCCATGCGGCTGTAAGGCTGGTCCATAGGAACGACCAAGCTTCCCGCTTTGTAGGTTGTGTCCTTGATCTTCATGTCCGCGGTCAGCGCGTGAGTTTCAACTCCCTGCTCGTTCAGCAGGGCAGACAAGTTTTGGGTCAACTGTGGTTTGGAAGAATCCGGCGTCACTACGTAAGCCGCAGGCCCCTCGTTCCATGGCTTGAGTACGCTCCGCTTGCACTTCAGCCAGTAGTTGTGAAGGAAGAGATCTTTGTCGGTAGCCAGGTGGTGCATGCCCATGAGGAGAGCGCTTTCCGAAAGGTTGATGTTGTTCCGGATCGACCAGCGAACCTTCTGGAGGGGCGGAAAAGGGCGGTCCCATTCGCGGGAAGCTTCGGAAGCGTCTAGCTTTTCAATTCGCGTGTCCGCTCCGTTGCTGCCCATGATCTCGTAGAAGCGGCCAATGGCGTTGTGGCCGTTGGCAACGTAAAACGCGTAGTTTGGAGCCCAGCCGTCGTAAAAGCCGTGAGTCCAGACGCCAGGCACGCCGCGCTTGGTCATCTCATCGATCTCGTCGTAGGCAAACAGGTGCCACTCGTTTATCGTGATCGGGTCAAGCCACGCGTTGTAGGGGCCGGTGCCGGTGCTGATGTAGAGAAACGGGACCGACTCGTGGAGGTCGTGCATGACGAGGGGGTGGTAGTCCAGCCACGTCTTCATCAAGTTCTTGCTGAGGTCGAGGGACATGCCGATGGCGTCCCGGTTATTGTCGTGGGAGACGTAGTGGCCCCAGTAGACGAGGGGGATCGGCGGCTTGGTGGGGTTGTGCTTGTGATAGAAATAGGTGTCCACGTACCGGTCCCGCCCGTCCGTTTCAAGCACGGGCGTGAGCATGATGATGCTGTTCTTTCTAATCTCCTGGATGTATGGCGACTCCTCCGTAGCGAGGCGGTAAGCCAATTCCATCAGCATCTCAGGGGGCCCGGATTCTGGTGAGTGCATGCCGCCGGTTGCGTAATAGATGGGCAGCGTCTGCTGCATGATCTTCTCCGCCTTGTCGTCCGCCCCGGTCAGTTTGCCATCGCCCTTGTAGCCGCCATCGACCAGCGTGCGCGGATCACTGAGTTGTGCATTGAGGCCCTTGATTTCATCGAGGCGAGCGAGGTTGGCAGGGTCTGAGATGAAGACCGTAATCATCTCACGCCCTTCCTCGCTCCTGCCCATGCTCTTCACAACCACCCGGTCCGTGCTCTTGGCCAAGGCGCGCATGTAACCATTAATCTCCGCCGTGTAGTGGAGCAAGTTGGGCTCTCCAACGATGTGGCCGAAGTATTTGAGCGGACTAGGAACAGTCGAGCTGAGCGGCAGGTGGTCCACATACTCCGTCATGAAGAACGGCTCGGTGGTGTACTCCTTCACCTTCGCCGCATATTCAGGATCGTTTTGACCAAGCGCAGCGGCGGCGAGCAGCGAGACGATAGCGAAGGAGAGGAAGCGACGCATTGCTGCGAGTTTAGCGCGATGCGATGCGAGGCTCACGCTTTTTTGGAGTGCGGCGTATTTAGCGCCGCTTTTGCCAAGGGCTTTAGCCCGCTGTCGTCCCCTGAGCTATCGGGAATAAGGCGGGCTAAAGCCCTTGGCAAAAGCGGCGCTAAAGACGCCGCACTCCACATTGGTGAAGCCACTGTAAACTGATGTCGATGTCGCCCCGCCTCGCCTTCGCCCTCGATGCCGCTGTAAAGGCAGGGCGGTCTACTCTCGCTCATTTTCAGACGGGGATCGGGTTTGAGAACAAGCTGGACGACACGCCGGTCACGATCGCGGACAAGAACGCGGAAAGGATGCTGCGGGAGCTGATTGAGAAGCAGTATCCGGGCGAGGCGATCCTCGGCGAGGAAGAGGGCCAGACCGGTTCGGGCGATGACCAGTGGGTGATCGATCCGATCGATGGCACGAAGTCCTTTGTTTGCGGCGTGCCCTTGTATGCAACCCTTTTGAGCTTCGAGCGGGCGGGCGAGGTCGAGGTTGGGGTCTGTTACCTTCCGGCCCTGGATGAACTTCTGTTTGCCGAGCGCGGGAAAGGCGCTTATTGGAACGGTCGGGTTTGCCGGGTGTCTTCTAAAACCAGTCTAAAGGGCGCAGTCATCTCCAGCAGCGGGTATCTGGGCATCAGCAAGCGAGGCTGGATGGACGCCTACGTGAAGATGGCATCGGGAGGCATGGCGGCGCGGACTTGGTGCGATGCGTATGGCCACGCTCTAGTGGCGACCGGGCGCGTGGACCTGATGATCGATACCAACGTGAAACGCTGGGACATCTCTGCCATGAGCTTGATCGTCCGGGAGGCGGGCGGGGCATTTACGGATTTTCTGGGACGGACTGAGTTGGGTGACAACGCGATTAGCTCGAACGGCCTGCTGCATCCTGAGCTCTTGGAGGCTCTGAAGCTTTGAACTCTTCTTTACGGCTCACAGCACCGCGTGCTCAACTCCGAGTTCCGCATTCCGAGTTCCGAGCTAAGCACTCCGGCGATTTACGATTTACGATTTACGACTTACGGTCTGCAATCTATCAAGCGTCAGCGAGATTCCGGATCAGCGCGCAGGCGCGACATCGGGACGACTTACCGTCTGCAATCAACGATTTACGGAGCCTCGAATGAGGCTCCTCGGCGTCGACTTCGGCTCCAAGCGGATCGGAATCGCGGTCGCGGAAGCAGAACACGGCATCATCACGACCCGCTTACCCATCTCTCCAACCGGCACGCTCAAGAAGGACGCGGCCATGCTCGCGCAACTCGCAAAAAAGGAAGAAGCGCAAGGGATTGTGCTCGGGTTGCCGCTGGAACCGGGCGGCGTTGAAGGGCGAATGGCTAAAATTGCCCGAGTGCTTGCACGCGAGATCGAAGAGGCGGGATGCCACGTAGAACTCGTTGATGAGACTCTAACGAGCGTTGAGGCGGAAGCCGAGATGGCGGCGGGCGGGCTGAAGGCAAGCCAGAGAAAGAAGTTGCGCGACGGGGAAGCTGCGCGGCTGATCTTGGAACGGTTTTTGAATGGCAAAAAAGATTAGCTGCGGACTTCTGGTGATCCTGGTGCTTGCCGGGATCGGCGCATTCGCAGGGTGGTCATGGTTGCAAGGCCAGATCTCGCCTACCCCCAAAGGGAAAGCATTTTACGTCCGCGTGGAGCAAGAGACACCGCTCACAGGCGTCCTGGAAACCCTCAAGCAGGATGGTGTTGTCCGAAATCCGTCTGCACTCGCCCTCTATGCGCGCATCAAGAAAAGGGGCGGGGCCGTGCAAACAGGCACGTACCAGTTCAATCCCGGAATGACGGCCAATCAGGTCTTGCTCACTCTAAGACACCCCGTGGTGCAAATGGTGCTGATACCGGAAACGAACTGGTCGGCACGAACCTCGAGGTGGTTACAGGCTCACCAAGTCACCTCGGCCGCAGATTACATGGCGCTGGTCCACGACCCGAAACAATTTCAGAAAGACGTGGATTTCCCGCTTCCTCAAGACAGTCTCGAGGGATATCTCTATCCGGACACTTACGATTTGCCACCGCTCATCGGGGCGAAAGAGACGATCTTAAGGCAACTCAAAGCCTTCCAAGAAAAAGTTTATGACCCGCTCGGAAAACCTAAGGACCTTCGCCGGCTCTTAATCGAAGCTTCGATGGTTGAACTGGAGGTGGCAAAGGACGACGAGCGGCCGATCGTGGCCGGAGTGATCGAGAATAGGCTGAAAATCAACATGCCGTTGCAAATCGACGCAAGCCTCCTGTACGGCATTCAAAAGTGGAGGGCCCTAACATTGAGGGACTACAAAGAGATTGACTCGCCCTACAACACCTACACCCACAAAGGCTTGCCACCCGGACCGATCTGCTCGCCAAGCCTCAAAAGCGTGGAAGCGGCAATGCACCCCGCTACCCACAACTATCTGTACTATGTTGCCGAGCCGGGCACCGGCCACCACCTCTTTGCCGCGACCTATCCGGAACATTTGGCAAACATTCAGAGGGTCAAACAGGAGCGTAAGGCATTGGTCTTGCATCCGGTGGCTTCATGAGTGGATTTAAGGCTGGGAAGTTTGAGCGGCATCAGGTCTTTGGTGCAGTCCGCCCTTTTTGTCCGACCCACGCAGTCCATAAGCTGCAAGACGTCGACACCGAGGCGCTTGCCAATCGCGGCATCAAGCTGATCATGATCGACGTGGACAACACGTTGGTCGTGTGGCGAAAAGATGACTTTGCCCAGGAGACGCTGGACTGGGTCGCAAAGGCGAAATCTCACGACATTCAGATAGTGATTCTTAGCAACACGCGCAACCCCGAACGGCTAACCCGGTTGGCCAAGATGTTAGACATTCCAGCACTGCGGGGCAAGTTCAAGCCAAGCAAGGCCATGTACCAGGAGGCGCTGAAGAAATTCAACGTGAACGAGTCCCAGGCCGTGATGATTGGGGACCAGATCTTTACGGACATCCTTGGGGCAAATCGGGCCGGAATTGAGTCGATCTGGCTCCAGCCCATCTCGCATCACGACTTCGTGGGCACGAAGGTAAGTCGAGTCGGAGAGCGGCTGTTGCGAGGCTATTTGTACCGGGCTTTGAGCGAGCCGATCGACCTACCGGAAACCCCGGAACAAGCGGCTGCCAAGCCGTTCTGGGAACGCAAGATCGTCCATCAGATCGTCAAGTTCGGCATTGTCGGCGGCTCGTCGTTTGTGATCGATTATTGCATCCGAATGACACTGCTGTACCAAGCGCCTTTCAGCGAGTTTGCGCGGACACAAGGTGTATGGCTTCAGACTCACGCGGGGGCCCTGTTTGGAGGTTTTAAGGGTCCGATCGAGGCGTTTACTCCCATAGCCGTAACCTGCTCCGGAACCGTTGCGATCCTTAACAGCTTCTATTGGAACCGGCTTTGGACGTTCAATATTCGCGGGAAGGAGGATCGGGGCGCCCAGCTTCGGCGGTTCATCGCCATCTCGCTCGTGGGGCTCGCGCTGAATATCATGCTCACTTCGATGTTCGTTCACGCGATTCCTGCCCAGGGCAAGCAAGCCTTGCGCATCGCGACCGTCCTCGCAGCCGTCCTTGTAGCAGTGTGGAATTTCACGGCCCAGCGCCTGTACGCGTTTAAGACGCCCGCGGCCGCGGCTGGCCCCACCGCTTCCCCGAGGGCATGACGTGTGAACAAGGCTTACGAATGGCGAGACGCTCCGCAGGCAGACTTTGCCGTCCTTGGTGACCCGGTCAATCATTCCCTGTCTCCGCGCATGCATCAAGCGGCCTATGAATCGCTCCACATGAGGCATAAATATGTGGCCCTTCGGGTGCCCGTCAATGAGCTTGAGGAGGCTTTGGAATTCCTCACAAAAAAGGCGTACCGCGGAGTCAATCTCACATTGCCTCTAAAGGAAACAGGCGCGAGATGGGCCAAGCGCCCAGACGATTTTGTGCGGCGAGTCGGCTCGGCGAACAGTTTGAATTTTCTGGATGGATCGGCCATCAACACCGACGCTCCGGGGTTTATCGATACTCTGCCTTCCCTGGGACTATGGCCGCCGACACCGGTTCTGCTCTTGGGAGCGGGGGGAGCCGCGCGGGCGCTGTCAGTGGCCCTGGAGGATGCAGGGCACAGGCTGAAGATCTACAACCGGACTCCGGATCGGGCCAAGAAGATGATTGCGGACCTTGGACTCAAAGCTGAACTGATGAAGGAGCCGAATCCGGAAGACGTTGGGCTCGTGCTCAACACGACCTCTGCGGCTATTAGTGACGAGGCAGTTCCGGTCCAGTGGTATCGGGCCAACAAGAAGGCGATTGCCTATGACATCTCCTACGGGCTGGAAATGACGCCATTCCTGTTTCAAGCCGGTCTTGCCGGTCTGAAAGTGGTGGACGGGCTAGAGATGCTGGTCGCCCAGGGCGCGCGGTCCTTTGAATGGTGGTTGGGAACCGCCGCTCCCTTCGATGTCATGCGCCAGGCCGTGCGATGAAGATCGTGCCCGCAACAGAGAGCTCGATCGTCCAGGCCGCACGTCATCTCAAAAAGGGCGAGCTGATTGGCATGCCTACGGAAACGGTTTACGGAATCGCAGTCGATGCTCTGAACGTTGACGCGGTTCGCGCCACTTTTGCGGCCAAGGGGCGGCCTTCCGAGAATCCGCTCATTGTCCATGTAGCCTCGGTTGAACAGGCAACAAGTTTGGTCGCCCGCTTTACCCCTGAGGCGGCCGCGTTGGCGATCCGGTTTTGGCCAGGTCCATTAACTTTGGTCTTGAAGAAGAACGGGGTGGTGCCACAGGAGGTAACAGGCGGCATGGACACCGTTGCCGTGCGTATGCCAGCCCACGCTACGGCTCGACGTTTGATCGAGGTCTCCGGATTAGCTCTAGCCGCCCCAAGCGCCAACACATTTATGGGTCTCTCGCCGACGACGGCGCAGATGATTTCGCCAGGAATCGGGGCTCATTTGGCAATGATTCTCGACGGCGGACCTTGCGAAGTTGGAATCGAGTCAACGGTCTTGGATCTCAGCGGTGAGCGGCCAGTGGTTCTCCGGCAGGGCCATGTTTCCGTTCGGCAATTGGAGGAGGTTCTAGGACGCCCGGTTCCCGATTCAGGCGAGGGCGGCCGCAGGTCGCCCGGCATGTACCCTCGCCACTATGCCCCGCGCGCCGAAGTGACGGTCGTAGACCGGTTAGAGCCCGGTCAGCCCGGTTTAGTTCTTAACGGGCCCGTGGGTCCATCGCGCTTTCGAATGCCAGGTAATGCAAAGGAATATGCAAGAGACTTATACAAAAGGCTCAATGATTTGGATACTCTGGAGCTCGAGAGGATCTACGTTGAGGCGCCGCCGAGAACGGACGAGTGGAAGGCGGTCTGGGATCGTTTGACCAAGGCTTCGCACCGCCAAACACTACCCCTCCCCTTGCACGACGAAGGAGTGGAGGGGGAGGGGTCGGACCCGCCGCGCCACATACTTTAGGCGTAACTTGATTGTTCAATCGCGGCTTCAAGGGGTCCGGGGGTGGAGGTTCCGGAAAAGGATGGAATTGGGTCGGGAGTTTCAGGCCGAAGCCGACCATCAGCCGCCCGAGTCTCTTTAACCTCCTACCTTTCCCCTCTGCGTCTCCGCGTTCTCTGCGACTCTTCGTGAAATCCGATCAAGTCGAGCGAGGTGGTGAGCGACGAGAAGCACCAGGCCCGGAGGCCATGCTACATTTCAATCTCGAAACGTTCGACGATCTTGTAGTCCTCATTAATCTCCACGTAAACCCTTGGTTCTCCCATCTTCAACGCTCGGCGCGGGTTAACGCAGCAAGCGTGGAAGGCGGTTTCGAAGCCGAAATCCTCGTGGAGATTCTGGAAGGCGTCGAGGAGGGTGATAGCGCTGCCGGAAAGGGTGCCGTTCAACAGCCGCACCTCCTTCTCCCCGACCACACAATCCATCCCCCACATCTTGATCTTCTTCCCATGCGGCAAACCGGTTGCCATCGAGCTATCGCTCACCGCGATCACGCGGTCTTTGGGCTTGCACTTGAAGAGTAAGCGAGCGGCATCCTGAACGACGTGATGGCGGTCGTAAATCAACTCCGTCGTGACAGAATCGTTCAAGAGGGCATACCCAACGATGCCGGGTTCGCGATGGTGAAAGCCGCGCATGGCGTTGAAGGTGTGGGTGACGTGGGAGGCGCCGAATTCGAAGCCCGCGCGAGCTTGATCGAAGGTGGCGTTCGTGTGGCCCATGCTGACGATGACCCCACGTTGCATAAGCTTGGCGGCCAGTTCTAAGGCGTGCGGCTCTTCAGGCGCCAGAGTGATATATCGGAGCATCGGGTGGGCAAAGACTTCGTCCCAAGGAGACGCCGAGGCGGGAATCTTCTCAATCGCGTTTTGCGGTTGGGCGCCCGGATGGCTAGAACTAATGAAGGGTCCTTCGAGATGGAAGCCGGCGATCAGAGGATGGGACGGAAGTTGCTGCAGCGCATCTAGAACTTCGTGGGCAGTTGCTGTCACCGTGGTCGCGAGGAACGCCTCATAGCCTTGGCCGGCGAGCTTGCTGCACAGGGTAGCCATGTCGCTTTGACTCGCGGACATGAAATCGATGCCGTAAGCGCCGTGGATATGTAAGTCGACGAAGCCCGGAATGAAGAAGCCATGAGCCGGCTTGGTAACGCGCCTCATCTCTGGTCCAGAGGGGCGCCACTCCACTTCGTAGTTGCCGAAGCCTTCCTGCCCAAATGCTTCGAATACGCGGCTCATAGGCGTGCAATGTACCCGCGGTCTTCGCGCATGGCAACACCCTCAATTTCCAACATCGTGAGCTCGGATAATACGGTCGAAGGATCCAATCCTGTTATCTCCACAATCTTCTCAACGCTCTTCGGCTCGATCGTCAGATTCTCTAGGATGAGCTGTGCCGGTCCAGTTATATTGGCGACTTGCCTACGCTCCGGAACCGACACGAGGCCGAGCACTTCAAGCACCTGATCGGGGTGGTCCACGAGCGTCGCGCCGTCCCGAATCAGAGCATGGCTTCCCGCAAAGTTCAAGTTGTCGATATTGGCCGGCACGATCAAGACCTGACGTCCTAAGTCGTTTGCTGCGTGCGCGGTTCTTAGTGCGCCCGAGCGCATAGGCGCTTCAATCAGGAGCGTCACCTGACTGAGGGCGGCAATGAGACCGTTTCTCACGAGGAACTTGTACGCGTTCGGTCTTGCGCCCACCGCGAATTGGCTGACGAGGCAGCCGGAATCTCGGATCGATCGAAAAAGGCCTCCATGCACAGCGGGATACACCTTATCGACCCCGCCTGCTAAAACCGCGACCGTCTTTCCCCCAGCCGCCATCGCCCCCTTGTGGGCGGCTGCGTCGATGCCGAGCGCTCCGCCGCTAACGATAGTCACACCCGCGCGGGCAAGCGCCTCCGCGAATTTCGTTGCGACCGCTTTGCCGTAGGTGGACGCTCCCCGGGTGCCCACAATGGCGACGGTAGGCTCATGGGTGACGCTCCAATCTCCCCAACAAAACAGGCCCGGCGGCGGCGACGCCCCTTGGGCCAAATACTCAGGGTATTGATCGCGTCCAATGAACTGGATGCCGCTTTCTAGTGCGGGCTTGACCGGCGCAGCCGAGGCACATCGTTGTGCTTCAATGGCGCTGAGCGACCGATGAGCGACTATCCCGCTCGCGTCCAACTCTCCCGACTCGATACGACGGCCAAACTCTAACGCCCGTTGGGGTGAGAGTTCGGCCGCCAGAAGGGCCTGCCAGGCGTCGTTGCTAGCCGCCGCCGACTCCAGCACCGCCGCCCTTACCGCGGTTTTGCTTTTTAGGAGCAGTGAGACCCGCGGGTGCATTAAGAGGCGGCAACTGGTTATCGATGTTGAGCGCGTAACTCTTCTTGGTCACGTTGCCCATCCAGTCCGCCACGGTGACGGTGAAGATGCGGCGTCCATCGGCCAGTGGCTTATTCGGGCCATCGAACGAGATGTGGACCACGGCGACTCCGTCTCTGCCCACTGTAAACGTCATCGGAGCGCCGTCACAGTCGATCTTCAGTGTCGACACGTTCACCCCGGTCGCTTCATCGCTGACGGTAAAGACAAGGTCAAGTGGAGGGCTTCCGGGGGTCTGGGCGCCGGGAGGGGGAAAGATCATGTCGACGTTTGGAGGCGTGAGATCCACGCCGAGCTTATTGTCAAATCCAAGGATGCTCGCGTCGTCGCACATGACGATGAGGGTGTTGCCGCTGAGAATGGGAGCCCCGGCCGCGGGGATGGTGAGAATTCGGTTGTCGACCGTACCAAAGCCAGTGTCTACGGGGGCTGCCTCCTTCTTTTGAGCAACTCCGCCGATCGGTTTGACCGCATAGCTCCACACGATCTTGCCCGTCTTCGGATCAACTAGGTTCAAGGCGCCGTTCATGGTCGGCACCATGTACTTGTCGCCAACGGCCGAGGGTTGCGCCGCCGGCCCGGAGCCAAGATCGACGACTTCGCGAAGAGCGCGTCGGCCGTTGAGGTCGAAGAAATAAAGCTTGCCATCGTCGGTAACGCAGGCCATCCCGTCCGGTCCGATCGCTGGCCCATACTCCATGTTTTGCCCGAGGCTGACCTGCCATCGGCCGGTGCCTCGGATCGCGCTGACGGCGACTAGGTACTGGCCGCTGTACATGTAGATGTTGTCTCCAAGCAGTTGCGGAACCAGGCTTGGGGGGAGAAATCCGAACTTGCGGACCCAATTAACCTTCTCGCTGGCCGCGTTGACGGAATACATCTGATTGTTGTTGTCGGCGAAGATGACATCGTCTCCGTGGACGAGCATCGGACCGTCAAAACCGGTTTCTACGGGAAGCGGCTTCGACCAAGCAGGTAAGCCGGTCTCTACATCGAGAGCATTCAGAGTGTCGTCGCCCCGCTTGTAGACGATGAGCTTGCCGATGGACACCGGTTGCCCGAGAGCCGCCATGTTTCGAAGCTGATACATCCATTTCGAAGCGCCAGTGGCGACGTCTGCCGCATAGAAGTAGCCCGCATCAGTTACATCGACGAGGGTTTTTCCGGCGAGAATGGGTTGGACTCTAAAGGTGCCTTTGGCGCCGTCAAGCGGAAACTTCCATTTCTCGTTTCCGTTCTTGGCGTCGAGCGAGTAGATGCGCTGTGCAGCGGCCACATAGACCGAGCCGTCGACAACCAGCGGCGCTTGATCCGGGGAGTAGTCCACGCTGGCCGGGACCCAACGCCACGCCAAGGGCGTCGGCCCCTCGATCTGAGCTCCTGCGAGCGGGATGAAGCCGGATAGAACGGCCCCAATAGCAAAAATCCTGTGCAATGCCTTCATGATTTAACTGGCTGACCTAGCGCTCTGTAGACGTGAGCGCGTTCCCGGTGCCTTCCACGTCCACTTTGTAAGGACGCGCGACCATCGACACCCGTGACGCTCGATTCCCATTGTGGCACGGCTCTCGGCGATGGTGTGACTAAGTTGAAGGAGGAAGGGGAAGGAGGAGTTCGACATCCGAGATCCGATCTCTCGATTCACCGATCGCGATCCCCAATCACCAGATCGTCGAACGCCCGACGCCCATGTTTGAGTAAAATAGCCGCTCCGGGCTCATAGCTCAGCTGGTTAGAGCGCACCCCTGATAAGGGTGAGGTCGGTAGTTCGAATCTACCTGGGCCCATTTCTGGACTGCTTAACGGCTCGAATGCCGATTGCTCGATTGAGCTAAGCATTCGCCTCCAACCGCGACTTTTTGTAGTCACCCAGATCGAGCATTCGGCATTCGAGCCGCTCATCAATGTGAGGCCGCTCACATCCTTTCCCGACTCTCGCTAATTTGCCAGCCTCGTAACTTGCCGTATGTGGCAGTTACTTACCTGGAGCTGGATTTGTTCTGGCGGAGAAGTGGATCGTAATGAGTCTGAGAGCCCTATTTGCTACGTGCGCTATCGCGCTTGCTGGATTCGCCGCTGCCGCGGACTACGACTTGGTCGTGCCCCGCGGATGGGATTTTCTGAAGGATGCAAAGACCCTTGTGGTCTATGCGCCTGCAGGGGAGATCAAGGCGGGCGACCACATCAGTCGCATTGTTCAAGGCGGCGCGCAAGGACCTGGCGTCCGGGTTTCCGTTGGCTGGGCCTCGCCAAGCAGCGTTGAGTTGGGCAGGACGGGAGGGGTCAAGAACTTCTCGGGCCAGATCCTACTTTCCGGAGACAAGACTGGAGCCGATGGTTTGGCGGCGACCTTGGTGCCCGCCGGCACCGGCGCAACGACGGCCCCAGAAGACCAACTCGGCCACGCGTTCCCTTGGATGTGGGTTTTCGTGAGTGCGGGTGCGATCGTTGTAGTGAGCTTTGCGGGCACGATGTTCCGCCGCTCGCTGCCGCCCTCAGCCATCAAGAGATTTACGGGACGGAAGGGAATCGAAGAAGGCGTTCGTGAGATTCGAGCCAAGATCGATGAGATCCAAGCGGCGCAAGAGAACCTCGTTCGAAAGCCTCCGGTGTTGCGCTCTTTCCGAAAGCAGATCGAAGGTTTCGACCATCGGCTGCGGGATATCGAGTCCAATTTTAACGACACTACTAAGCAGCTTGCATCCATCGCAGGGATCTTGAACAAGCTGGACGACAGGCTGAATTCTGTATCGCAAAGCGCGAGCAGCGCATCCGGCGATTCCAAAAAGGCGATCGAGCTCGTAAACA
Organism: Armatimonadota bacterium; assembly: GCA_025363835.1. Lineage (GTDB taxonomy): Bacteria > Armatimonadota > Fimbriimonadia > Fimbriimonadales > Fimbriimonadaceae > JANYLD01. Next base: position 5,975 of record JANYLD010000072.1, on the reverse strand, counting down.
AGCTAACCAGCGAGCACAGCACTCGATCGGGCGCTTTGGAAGACCAGATCAAGAAAGTCGCCGAGGGCCAACAGAGCCTCGGTCCCATCTCTCGCGACGTCGCGAAGACGGTCGACTCGCTCAGCAATCTGGGCACCCGAATCGACAGCCTTGCCGCTCTGAACCTGGCTCAAGAGACAAAGATCCAGGGGGCGGCGGCCGGCATCGATGCGACCAAGAAAGAGATCGAAAAGCTCGACCTTCGCTTCAGCAAGACGGCGGAGGCTTCGGAAGCGGGGCGAAGGATCAGCGTGGAAGCGGCCGAAGCCAACCGAAAGCAGATCGAGAAGCTGGACCAACGCAGCGCAGAAGTTGCGGAGGCGAATAGGAAGCAGATCGAGAAGCTTGACGGTCTCGTGTCTTCGACCGCCTCGAACGTCAAGGCCGCTCAGGAAAGCCTCAACAGTTTGACCGGCACGGTTCAGAGTTCCGATCAGCGTCTAGCGGGCATCGAGGCGCAAGCCGCCGCCGCGGCCCAGCGCGACGCGGAAACGCAGCAGCGCATCAGCGATATCGCCAAGGCCGCCGAGGGCGTAGCAGGCGGAGTCGCAAAGGTGGACCTCAGGGTTGAAATGATTGCGAAGTCCACGGAAGGTCTGTTCGTAAGCCTGCAGGAAATTTCAGGCCGAGTCTCGAACACGGAAGGCTCCTTGCAGGCAAACCTGCACGACCTCGCGGCCGAGTTGGGCACCTTGCGCAACGAACTGGGGAGCAACTTGCAAGACATCCAAGGCCGAGTCTCTACGACCGAAGGATCGCTTCAGGCGAACCTCAAGGGTCTTGCGGCCGAACTTGGAACGCTACGATCGGAGGTAGGCACCAATCTCCAGGACATCTCTGGACGTGTCTCCAATTCCGAAGGCTCACTACAAGAGAATCTGAAGGGCTTGGCAGCAGAGCTTGGCACGTTGCGAAGCGAGGTCGGCACCAATTTGCAGGACATTTCTGGGCGAGTTTCGACCAGCGAAGGATCTCTCCAGACGAATCTCAAGGGGCTGGCGCAAGAGCTCACGACGCTTCGGAGCGAAGTGGGAAGCCTGCCCAACGTCGTTCACTCGCTGGGTGACCGCGTAGGATCGCTTGATGCACGGCTTGCTCCGATCAGCGAACATGGCGACAAGCTGGCGGAGGGCTTCCAGAGCCTACAAGCCCGGTTTGAGGACGCGGCGGTTGGCTTGGCGAGACAGGTTGATACGCTCGAAGGCCGCCTCGAGTACCTCCAGAACGAGGGATCGAAACTGGCCAATCTGCCCGAAGTGGCCAACGCGCTGCATGGCAACACGGCCGAGCTGGCCGCCCATGTGCGGAGCGCGGAAGGCGGACTGAAGGCCCTTGGCGAGGAGCTCGCCAAACTTCAGGAAGCGCTCCACAACGACTCTAAGCAGTCCGATACGATCGCGGATGAGCTTGCCCAGCGGCTCGCGGCGTGGGAGGGCTCATTGGCCCAGGTCGCATCGAAGGTCGAGGATCTTCGGACGCCCGAGCCAGTGGTCGCAGTGGTCAAGCCCAAGAAGAATGGCAAGGCCAAGGCTCCCAAGGCGGCCGTGGCAGAGCCTGCCGTTGAGCTAACAGTGGTCAATACGGAGGAGCCGAAGCAGGTTTCCCCCGAGGCCGAGGTAGACCTCGTTTTGGAGACGACTGCCGAAGCGGCGGCGGAAGAGCCTGCGGCCGAAGTCGAGGTTATTGAAGAACCAGTCGTTGAAGTTGTTGAGGAAACGGCGGTTGAGGAAGAGGTTGTAGATGACGAAGTCGCCGCTCTTTCGGACGCCGACGCGGCTGCCATGCTTGACGATGCCTTTGCCGAGGATGAGAACGAGGGCAGCTTCGTCCTCGAGCGCTCCAAGGCGGGCAGGTGGACGGAAATGGCCGGGTCTTCGGAGCGCCTATGGAGCGTCAAGATGCCGTCTGCTAAGCCGCTTCCTAGCCTGAAGGGGCCCATTCGTCCGCTCACGCCAATTGAGACGCCGCCGGTTGAGCACCATCTGGGCGCGCTCATCTGCACCGGGCAAGGCGCGGCCTATGCCCACGGGGACAGCCTGCGCAGCTTCTGGCCCGGTACCGAGAACAAATCGGTCAAGCTTCAGAGCCCAATGCCGGACGATCTGTGGCGGCTGATGATGTTCAGTGGCTACGTCTACTGCGCCCAGGAGCGCCAGGTGGAGGTCATTCACACGAGTACCTGGACCAAGCACGCCGTCTTCCAGGGCGACTACTTGAACCAGGCGCACACAGAAAGCCATTGGGTTGGACTGATGGCCTGGGGCGAGAAGCTGGCTGTCGATTTCCGAGATTCGCTTGGCAACCACATGAACAGCCCACGTGAAGTGGACGCCTCCGCGAGCGAGCCTTATTTGTTGGCCGCCTCCAGCCACTCTGTATTCGTGGGCTCGAGGAACGGCTCGCTCTTCCGCGTGGAGCCGGCGGGCGCCGTTCAGCTTTGCAGACCCTCTGATGAGAAGCTGCTCAGCATCTCGCTCACCAAGGGTGGCGTGCTGACCATCAATCAGACGGACCGTGGCATTTCAGCCCGATTGATCGGACCGGATGGGCATCTGCTCAAGGAAGCCGATCTCGGCTGCCAGGTCAGCGCCCATGCCCCTGTCGTGATGAATGACAAGTTCTATCTGTTCGGTGACACGCAAGGCGAGCTGTTGACGGTGAACTTGAAGAACTTGGAGGTCACCGGACGCCTGGCGCTGGAAAGCGTGCTTGGCGTGAACAGGATGATCGGCCTCATGTGCGGCAAGAACCCCTTACTCGCGATCGTGTCGGCGGACGAACGGGGATCGAGCACTCGAGCCTTCGTTCTCGACATCAAGACCGGCCAGGAGATGACCCTCTGCCCGATCAACCATCCTCGAGCGGAGATGGTTGCGGGTGACGGCCACCTCGTCATCGCCACCAGCAGTGCGTATCAGAACACGATCCAGGTGTTCGATCCGTTCGAGGCGGTGGAGTTGAAGGCGAAGAAGGCGGCCTAGGCTGTAGGCTTTCGGCCTCCGGCCTTGGACAAGGGGTGCCACTTGACTTAGGCAGTCGGACTGCGCAAACCTGCGCGAGATGAGATCTCGCGCGGGTTTTTGCTTTATTGGTCTGGTGGCCTGTGCAATAGTTCTGGTTTCCTGCAAGGGAAGCTCGGGCACGGGCGGCTCTGGGAGTACCGCATATATCACATTGGCCGGGAACTCGGTTGCGCGGAACGTATATGAACATGGGCTTATTCCTGCCTTTAAGGCTGCCTATGCGAAGGCTCATCCGGGGCAGAGTGTTGATTTTGTTGAGAGCTATGACGGCAGTGGAGCGCAGACTCGGGCGATTCTTTCTGGGCTGAAGGCGGACGTTGCGGCCTTGTCCCTGGCGCCTGAAGTGGATAAGTTGGCAGCGGCTGGGCTGGTTGACAGGGCATGGTATGAGGTGGCGAATGGTGGCGTGCCTGCAACGTCTGTCGTTGTTATGGTCGTGCGGCAGGGAAATCCGAAAAAGATCAAGGATTGGCAAGATCTCACCCGACAGGACGTCGACGTCGTACTTCCGAACGCTGATACGTCTGGCGCGGCTCAATGGAACGTCGCCGCAATCTTTGCAGGGCATTTGGAAGAAAGGACGACCGCCAACACCGTTTTTGGCAATGGGAAGGCCGTTTCCGATGCGGACAGTGGGCCATTTTTCAGCGCAGTAAGGAAGCGGGTCAAAGCCTTTGGCAAGAGTGGAAAGGAAGCGATGCAGATCTTCTCCAGCGGAGTTGGCGACGTCATCGTAGGCTGGGAGTGTGAAGCGATGGATCGAAAAGCGGCAGGTGACCCTATTGAGATCGTCTATCCCTCGACAACCATCCAAATGGAGCCGCCCGTTGCCGTTGTCGCTCTGCGGCCAAGGGCAAACCCCGCTGCCGCTGAATTTGTAGCTTTCCTTGGCACGCCAGAAGCGCAACGCATCTACGCGCAGAACCACTACCGGCCACACGATCCGGCTGTGGAGGCTGAGGTAAAGGCAAACTTTCCGGAGATCAAAGATCTGGTGACTATTGACAAGCTGGGGGGCTGGCCCGCGGTGCAATGGAAGCTATTCGGACCTGAGGGCATGTGGACCAAAGCCGGCGAGTAGCGAAGGTTCCTTCGGGCGACCTGGTTGTCCGAGGCCTGGCAATGGGCTACTTGGGCTTCATGGTGGCTTTGCCCATCTTGGCGCTTGTTGTTCTTGCCTTTCAAAACGGCCCGGCTGCGTTTTGGACGGAGATTTCACGTCGTGAGGCGGTAACGGCGATGGTGCTTACTTTTGAAATGGCGCTCATTGCGACGTTTATCACCACGCTGGCTGGGATTTGGATTGCTTGGACTCTTAAGCGTCGCGAGTTCATTGGAAAGCGGTTGCTGGAATCCTTGATTGACTTGCCGTTAGCCTTGCCTGCCATTGTCGCAGGTCTGGTTCTGCTCTCTCTTTACGGGCCGCAAGGCTTCATTGGAGCAGTGTTGGAAAGGCACGGGGTTCAGATACTTTTCGCCAAACCGGGCATCGTTCTGGCGCTGATGTTTGTGACGCTTCCGCTGATGGTTCGCAGCATTCAACCGGTCATGGACGAGTTGGATCCGGAGGCCGAGCAGGCTTCCTACACGCTAGGCGCGAGCCGGGTGGCTACGTTCATTAAGGTCACGCTGCCTATTCTTTGGCCCTCTATTGCGGCGGGCGCGAGCCTTACCGTGGCTAGGGCGTTGGGCGAGTTTGGCTCGCTCGTTTTGATCGCGGGGAATATTCCTTACAAGACTGAGATCGCGCCCACTTATGTATACGGCCGGATTGAGTCGGGCACGCCGGAGGCGGCGTCGTCCGTGGCTGTGGCTTTGCTGGTCATTGCCGTCTTCATCCTCCTTGCCATCGAATATCTGCAATCACGCCGTTTGAGAGCGAGGAGGCATGGTGGGAGGTAGAGCGGCGGTTGCTTGGGCCTATGTGGGCTTGCTCATTGCGCTGCCGGCAGGCAACTTGGTCTACTTGGCGGCCAAATTAGGTCCGGCCAAGTTGGTGCAGCAACTGCTTCAGCCGGATGCGGTTCATGCGCTGATTCTGACAATGGTTTGTGCGCTGCTGGCCGTTCTCGTAAACACGGTTTTCGGTGTTATTCTCGCGCTGACTCTCGCCCGCCAGAAATTTCGGGGTCGCACGGTTGTCTCCGTTTTGACCGACGTGCCTTTAACGGTCTCGCCAGTCGTCGCGGGCTTCGTTCTTCTCGTGCTCTATCGGCCGAAGGGGTGGTTGGGGAAGCCTTTGGAAGCGGCTGGGTTTCCCGTAGTTAACGCTCTTCCAGCCATCGTTCTTGCCACCATTTTTGTTACCGTTCCTCTTGTCGCCCGTGAACTAACGCCTGTTTTGATGCAGATTGGGACGGAGCAGGAGGACGCAGCAGTGACACTGGGCGCATCTCGCTGGCAAGCTTTTTGGCGCATTACAATGCCTTCCATGCGGCATGGCTTGACACGCGGCATGAGCCTTACGTTTGCTCGCGCCATTGGGGAGTTTGGGGCTGCCGTGGTGGTGAGCGGGAATTTGATCGGGCAAACCCAGACGATGACGCTCTGGGTGTATCAGGAGGCAGGGGACTTCAACTATGCGGGAGCTTATGCGGGGTCTTTGCTCCTAGGCTTGATCTCTATTGCGGCGTTTGCGTTTGCGGAGCATGCGAGGACGCGGAGCGCGAGACGCCGGAGAGATTTGCTGACGCATATTCGGTGAGGGGCACATTTGATAACCCCTCCACTTGCACCGATGATTGTGCGCCGTCTCTCCTTGCCCGGATGTTTGTGCCGGGGAGGGGGAGACCGACGGAGTCGAGAGGGGGTGCTTTCGGGGGGTTTGAGGGGGAGGGGTCGGACCCGCCGCGCCACATGCTGTAACGAATCCACATGTTTGCGTCGCGGCTTCAAAGGGTCCGGGGGTGGAGG
>JANYLD010000036.1 GCA_025363835.1 Armatimonadota bacterium | reverse complement strand
CGGTGATGGTGACTACGACGGCCGACTTGTCCCAACCGGCCGCATTAGGCACTGGCGCTACGGAAGCGGTCGACGTGGGCTTGACGTTCTCGAGGAGCTGGAAGGTTTGCAGGACGTCTGGGGCGGCGTTGTGGTTTGAGTCGCCGGCTTGGCTTGCGGTTACGGTGATCGTTACGGTTGAGCCGCCGTTGGGCGGGAAGGTTAGAGAGTTGCCACTCACCGTAGCTGGTGAGCCGGCCACGTAGGTCGCGGGCAGACTGGAGGATGCCGTCGCGGTCAGAGCCTCAGCCGCATCTCCGAAGTGCTTATTGATGAGGGGCGCGAAGGTGATCGTCTGGTCCGCTTTAGCGATCGCCAGGGTGCCGGTCGAGTTGTCGGCCTGGTAGTTGGAGTTGTCGAGGCTGGCGACGACCGCGTAGTTGCCCGCATTCGTGGGCGCGGTCGCCGATCCGTCATAAGTGACGGTGACGGTAGTCAAGTTTGCTGGCGATGTCGTGACGGTTACCGGCTTGGCGGTTCCATCGTACACGGCGCTCAGGTTGCCCAGCGAGAGAGTTGCGTGAGCCTTCTGAACGGTCAGAGTGGCATCTGCTTCGGGCGCGCGGTAGTTGTTGTTGACGAGGGTGGCCACGACGGAGTAGGTTCCCGCATTGGTGGGGGCAGTGCTCGAGCCCGCGTAGGTGATGTTGACGCCTGTGAGGCCGTCGGGAGCCGTGGCGACAGTTACCGCCTTGGGCGAACCGTCGTAGGTCTGATTGATGTTCGAGACGCTTAAGCTGGCCGTCGCCTTGTTGATGAGCACGGTAACGGCAGCGGCGCTGGCGGTGTTGTAGTTGGCATCGCCGGCAAACGAGCCGACAGCGCTGTAGGTACCGGCGTTGATTGGGCTGCTCGAGACGCCGGGTGTGTAGGCGAAGATTGGGCTGCCGAGATTCGCGCCGCCGACTCCAGTTACGGAACCGGTGGCGGGGTGGGGGTTACCGTCGTAGGCGAAAGTCCCGCCCGTGGCGTTGACGATCGGAGTGGCTTTGGCCGCGTTGAAGCTTTGGTCTACCGGCGTGGCCGCGTTGTAGTCGGTGTTACCAGCCTGGGTCGCCCGGATAGTTACGGATCCTGCGCCGGTCATGGTTACGGTATTGCCGCTGATCGTTGCTGGACCTGACAATACGGCGAAAGAGACAGTTAGACCAGAGGAGGCGGTTGCGCTTACATTGAACGACGGGTCGCCAAAGGTTTATCTGTCAAGGCGCCGAAGGTGATCGTCTGGTTGGCGGCTTGAATCGTGATCGTGGCGGAACCGGTGGCGGGGCCATAGTTGGTGTTTCCGGCAAAGCTGCCGGTGACTGAGTATGTGCCTGCATCGACGGGTGCGTTGACGCCGCCAGGCGAGTAGGCGAAGGTTGGGGAGCCGAGGTTCTCGCTGTTGACGCCGGTCACAGAGCCCGTTGCCGGGTGGGAGCCGCCGTCATAGGTGAACGTGCCGCCGACGACGGTGACCGTTGCCGTCGCTTTTGCGATGACCAGCGTGCCGGATGCCGAACCGGTGTAATTCTGATTGGTGAGAGTTGCGGAGACGGTGTAGCTACCGGCGTTAGTGGGTGGCGTGCTGGAGCCGTTGTAAGTGACGCTGATGACGGTCAGGCCGGGAGGCGCCGTGGTGACGCTGACAGATTGTGGGTTGCCGTTATAGTTGGCGCTAAGGCCACTAAGGCTGAGGATGGCGGTGGCTTGGCTAATCGTCAGCGTGGCGCTTGCGGACCCCTGATAGTTGGGGTCGTTAATGGTGGCGACGACCGGGTAGGAGCCTGCGCTGGTGGGCACGGTGGAGGAACCGTTGTAGGTTACGACTACGGTGAGACCGACCGGGTTGGTGGACGTCGTTACGGTCTTCGGGTTGCCGTCGTAGGTTTGCGTGGTGTTAGTGATCGACACCGTGGCGGTGGCTTTATTGACGACTTGAGACAAGTTCGCTGTGCTACCCGTCAGGCCTGCATCGCCGGTATAGGTCGCGGTAATGCTATGGGTGCCGGCAGTGAGTGCGCTGGTCGCGAGGGAGGCGTTGCCACCTGGGTTCGTGACGCCGGTCCCGAGAATGGTTGCTCCCTCGGCAAAGGTGATCGTCTTTCCGGAAAGCTTGTTGCCTCCCACATCTGCCAGCCTTGCGGTAAAGGTCACGCTCTGATTGAATGTGGACGGATTCGATGAGGAGCCGAGGCTGAGGCTGGTGGACTGGTCGTTCACTACTAGGCTGAGGTTTGAGCTGGTGCTCGCATTGAAGCTTGTATCTCCGCCATAAGAAGCAGAAATCGTGTGGGAGCCGATGCCGAGAGTGGACGTCGAGAAAGTGGCCGTGTTACCGCTGAGTGTGCCGGTCCCCAGTGTGCTTACCCCGTCATTGAAGGTAACCGTTCCAGTTGGCGTTCCGCCGGCGGGAGCTACCGAATTCACGGTCGCGGTGAAAGTGACGTTCTGTCCTCGAAACGACGGATTGAGAGACGAAACGTCGGTTGTCGTCGTGTTGCCCTTGTTGACCACCTGAGTTACGACGGGAGAGGCGCTGCCGTTGAAATTCGGATCGCCTCCATAAACGGCTGTAATGTTGTGGGGTCCGAGGGCGAGCGAGGAAGTCGCAAGGGTGGCGACTTTGGCGGAAACTGGTCCCGTTCCTAGAGTAGCGGGGCCGTCCTTGAAGGTTACAATGCCGGTCGGGGAGCCCGAACTGACTGTTAAAGTCGCCGTGAAGGTCACGGACTGGCCTGTCACGGATGGGTTTTGGCCGCTGACGAGGGCCGCGGACGTGCTTCCAATGACCACTTGAGAAAGCGCGGCGGACGTGCTGCCAGCGTCACCTGCGTCTCCACCGTAGACAGCAGTGATGGAATGGGTGCCGGCGGTGAGGGCCGAGGTCGGCAACGAGGCGATTCCGCCGGCTAATGTTCCGGTGCCAAGAGTGGCAGCGCCGTCCTTGAATGTGACTGTGCCAGTAGCGGTAGACGGTGAAACGGTAGCCGTAAAGGTGACGCTCTGACCCTCGTTTGAGGGATTCAGCGACGAAGCCAAGGAGGTCGTGGTCGTGGCGGTGGCGTTGACGACTTGGACGATGGAAGGCGACGTGCTGGTTGTGTAGTTAGGGTCTCCGTTGTAGTCAACGGCTATCGTATGAGAACCAACGCTTAGGGCCGACGTCGAGAGGGTCGCTAGGCCAACACCGTTCAAAGTGCCTGAGCCGAGCAAAACGGAAGTTGTTAGGTCCTTAAAATTGACGGTCCCGCTCGGGGTTGAGCCGCCGGACGCTCCTAAAACGCTCGCGGTGAAGGTGACGCTTTGCCCTTGGAAAGATGGGTTTTTGGACGATACTACCGTGGTCGAACTACTGGCTTTGTTAACGGTTTGGGTGAGGGTGCCGCTGCTCTTGAGATAGTTCCCATCTCCGTTGTAGCTGCCCTTTATCGTATGGGCGCCGCCAGCTAGAGCGCTGGCTACATAAGTGGCTTTCGCAGTCGTCGTGGTCGCGGTAGCAAGGGTCAATGTAGTGACGGTTGTGCCGTCGACATCGACGTCGACTGTCCCGGTCGGAGCAGGGGTTTGAGGTGCGCTTGAAATGGTGAAAGTGAAGGTTACGGCCGCAGGATAAGTCGACGGATTGGAGGAAGAAGCAACAGTCGTCGTCGTTCCGGATTTGTCCGTGAAGAGCCATTCCGCATGCTCGGGGGCCAAGCCATCGGGAGAGCAGTCAGCGGTTAGGATGAACGAACTGCCGAGAGCGTCCTCAATCTCCACGTACCAGGAGGAGCTTATGTTGCCGTTGGCGTCCGTGGTGGCCGTGAAGGGATCATGGCCGACTTCGCCTGTGCGTCCATCCGTGTGCTGAACCTGCAAGATGACGACGGCGTTCGGGTACCAAGCTTGGCCTGTGATGATGGCGGTTTCGCCAGGCGCATAATCACCTTTATCGGTCATGATGGTGGGCGCGCTCTGGGCGGACGCCAGAGCCGTCGAGATCAAGCACAACAAAAGGACTAGCGCACGTAGGTGCGCAGTCAAGACTTTATTCAACACACTTTCCTCCAATCAAATAGCCGCCTGGAACTTCCAGCCGAGCCCACGGCAGTTCGAACCAACGGCCGCTAAATGAAGCGCGTTTGCGATCTAATAAGCCTGATGCATTACTTCTGCAAGCAGAAATCCTACAAGCTCGACATTAGCAGCATTCGGGCCAATTGTAAATGCAAGTGCTGTAAACCCCGCAAGTCTAACTAGATAGGCAGGCTTAAAATCTTCCAAGGAACCGCTTGGATGTGTGAGCTTCCAACGCGGTTCGTCGAGAAGCTAGAAAGTTTTGGTTTTGTCAAGACTTAACGCTTTACAAGAGATTAACGCAACATAAGCGCTTCAAAAGCTTTAAGAACTCTCGATGCTTAAAGCGTTACCGCACATTTACCGGTACTACCGGAATGGGGCTGAGTCTTCAATGTAAGCGGCAGTTAAACGTGAATGCGACCATGGCCGGTTGCAAGCAGCGGCGCGCTCTTGGAGAATCTAGGTTTGACCTCATTCAGAAAAAGAATTGTGGAAAGCAAAATGCTTTTACAATGATCACCGCCCTTGCCTTCACCCTCATCGTGGGGACGGTCCTTGCGGGCGTCGGGACACTGTCGATGTCCAACTACGGCAGATCGAACGTTGAGGGTAATTACGCGGGTGCGATTGCGCTTGCAGATGCGGGCGTCAATTACGAGATTGCGTCGATTAGCAGAGGTTTACAGAACCCAGTCGGAGGAAACCTCGCCAGTGGCGCGGCAACGGCGGGTGCACCTCACACGGGAACGATCATCGACGCCAAGCACAGCTATTCGGTGTATACGGAGGTTTGGAACGCGAATACTGGTTGCAAAGCCGGCACCTGGGCGGGGATCGGTGATAACTGCATCGTTTCGACCGGCAAGGTCAATGGGGTCCAAAGGACCGTTCAGATACATGGAAGAGGGGAAAGCTTCTTCACCGATTACTCTATCTATTCCACCGGTACGGGCAGTGCCGCCACTTTCAATGGTTTGGGCAAATCTGACAAGGATGGAATCCAGGGCAACATGGGTTCTAATGGGACGGTAACGCTCCATGGAGCTATTGGAAGCAGCGCGATCGCAGGAACTTTGGATATGAACGGACCGAACGCGACGAGCCCAGCAGCGGGCGGCAATGTGGTTTGAAGCCATTGCCCGTCGCCGAAATAGAGGGGGTCGCCCAGGCAGGCGCCCCCCTCTATTCCACGGAGTAATGTTCGGGACCTGTCTTAAGGCAGGACGTGAAGGTCCGGTGCGGCCGCAAGGCTGCAGGCGGGATTGGTGCCGACCACGTTAATCGTGTACGTGCCTCCACCTGGGCAGGTGGGCATGCTCTTAAGATAGGTCGGAGCCAGGTTCGCGGAAGTGACCGTCGCGCCTGTGTCCAGCTTGGCTTCCATCGCGTACTGCTCCTTGCCAGAGTCGATCTGCTTGAGGTTTGCGATGCAACTGTTCATGCGGCTCGTCTGTCGAGCCTGAATAAAGTTCGGAACAGCGATCGCCATCAGGATGCCTATGATGAGCACCACGATCATAATCTCGACAAGAGTAAAGCCTTTCTTTTTGTTCTTCATAAGTCCTCCGCAGCAACGTTGCCGCAACGAGATATCTTTCGGCGGAAATGAAGTTGTTCCACAGGGTTGAAGAGGCCGAATTCTGCTCCCAAGGACAATAAGGACACTCTAGCTTAGTAGTGTTACCTGGAACTCTAGACTCCAATCCCGCTTTGCGCTTTAAGATTATTTGGCGGCAGTGCGATCCTGTGACTAGTTAAGTGTATAAAACAAACGAGCGCCGTTTGCACGGCGCTCGTTGCTTAAGTGTCTTGGACCGAGGGGTCTTACGGAAGAACGTGAAGATCGGGAGCGGCTGCAAGGCTGCAGACCGGGTTCGTGCCGACCACGTTGATCGTGTAAGCACCGCCGCCTGGGCAGCCGGGGTAGCTCTTGATGTACGTCGGAGCCAAGTTCGCCGAAGTAACCGTTGCGCCTGTGCTGAGCTTGGCGACCATCGCGTACTGCTCCTTGGCAGAGTCGATCTGCTTCAGGTTAGCGATACAGCTGTTCATGCGGCTCGTCTGGCGAGCTTGGATGAAGTTGGGAACCGCGATTGCCATCAAGATACCGATGATGAGCACCACGATCATAATTTCGACGAGAGTAAAGCCTTTCTTTCTGTTCTTCATAAGTCCT
>JANYLD010000009.1 GCA_025363835.1 Armatimonadota bacterium | reverse complement strand
CGGGAAGAGCGGGACGAATTCTATCGGCTTTGTGCAGCGGCGGAGGACTCTATCACCCTGAGCTATCCGCAGACTGACGAGACGCGAGATAACGTGCCTGCTTTCTACCTTCAGGAGATTCAGCGGGCGATGCCAGGAGTGACTTTGCACGACTATCCCCGCGTGCCCTTTGCTCCGCCCATCGAGGAGTGCATCAGCCAGGCAGATCTCCGGCTTTGCAACGCGATGGGGAGTCCGCGGGAAGATCCGCTGCAGGTCCATTTTCTAACTAAGGCCGTGAGAGACGAGATGGCGTGGAGGCCGGAACAGCCCTTCACTCCCCAGGATCTCCGCGACGTGTTGCAATGCGAATTCAAGCACTTCGCCTCCAAACGCCTGGCAATTCGGCCCAGCCGGGAAATGGCCCGGTGGCACCGGCTTCGGAGGCTGCCTCGCAATACGCGATTGATGCAGCAACCGACTCCGGAAGCGGCAAAGCATGCCTTGGAGACGGCACTTGAGGCCGAGTTGGACACTCTGTATGGCGAGGCGCCGGCGTGGGAACTCTCCATGATGCGCAGCGGCGGGCGGCGGCTGATCGCCGAGTGGGTTAAGCGAGAATTCATGGCCCGGGAGCTTTGGCCGAAGGAGGCGGATACGTTGAAGGCCGAGCTCCCGTTTGGCGCGCCCGGAATTCGCAACACGATGCCAGGTGATGTGCCTTTGGAGGGGACAATAGCGGCTTCTTCACGGATGGGGCCCTATGCGGTGACTCACCTATACGAATCTCAGGCTCCCCAGAAGGGCTCCAATTTTGGCGGACCCTTGGCTGAGCTCGACACTTTGTACTACGGACTGCACCTGTTGGCCCGGCATGGACAGGGCGCGGGGACGGCAGTTGAAGTAGAAAGCATGTCAGGCGAGAGGACTCTTCTACTGATGCCGCGCCTACCTGAGGCGCCCATGGCGTCTCGTCAACAGGCTGGGTTGCATGTGGTGGACCTTGCCACGGCAGGCGAAGGCGCGCTCGCTCAGAAGGCGTTTTTCGATGAAGTAAAGCGGCGGCTTAAGCGCGCGGTTTCGGCCCTCCGGCAGTCCGGCGTTCAGCCGATGCCTGGGGGGCATTGCACGTTTTGCGACTTCGGCGAGCTTTGCCGGCGATCGCAGGGATTTTCTGAGGAGACCTCTCCGTTTGGGGAGGACGAGCGTGACTTTGAAGCCGACTGAACGCGTTCCGACGGCAGAACAACAGGCTGTGATCGACTCGACTGAGGCTTCGTTGGTGGTCATCGCATCGGCGGGCGCGGGCAAGACGGGCACGTTGGTGGAGCGCTATTTGCGGCATGTACGCGAGAAGGTGCCCCCCGACAAGATTCTGACGATCACCTTCACTAGGCGGGCGGCGGCAGAGATGAAAAGCCGGATTGTGGCGGCTCTGATCGCAAACGGATTGCGAGACGATGCACAGATCGCGGAGACCGGTCCAATTCAAACGATCCATGGTTTCTGTGAGCGGCTGCTGCGCGAGAACAGCGTGGCGGCGGGGATCGATCCGGAGTTCGAGGTCCTGTCCGAGGGTGAGGCATCTAGGCTGGTCGACCAATGCGTTCGCCAGGTGATTGCAGAGCCGACGGGTGACTGCGTTTACTCGGAGGCGCTGATTTCGATGCTTGCGGGAGAGTCGGAGTACGGCTACACCTCACCCCATGGGCGGTTGGAGGCCGCGGTTGGCGAGTGTTTGAACGCGTTGCGAGGGTCGGGGGCGGACTTTGGGCGGCTGTGGGAGATCTATCGCGATCCTGAAACGATCCGCTTCCACTGGCAGGCTCGATTGCTCGAGTCGATTCCTTCAGAGGTTGCCGGAGCTTTGCATTCGGTGCCGGAGGGCGATGGCGTATTTGACCGGTTGCGCGCCGCTTTTAAAACCACGGGGTTGAAGATTCCGCGTTGGGTGTCTAAGGTACCAACAAGCGTGGATCAGGAGGCCGCCGAGCAAGCTTGCGGGCTGATGCATATCGTGTGCTCAGCGTGGGCTCTCCTGGAGCAGCAAATGACCGTATTGCAGTGGCTGGATTTTGTGGCGCTAGAGTCGCGGGCTGTTTCGCTACTGCAGAACTCCGTGTCGTATGCGGCTCGAGTTAGGCGGCAGTATCAGATCGCAATGGTGGACGAGGCACAGGACGTGAACCCCATGCAATACCGGCTCCTTACAGCTCTGGGGCTGGACGAAGAGATGTTTGTGGGCGACCCGCAGCAATCGATCTATGGGTTTCGGCAAGCGGACGTAAAGCTGTTTCAGGACCGCGCCGAGGCGAAACCGACACAGCGGCTGAATAAGAACTGGCGTTCTGGCGATGGCATCTTGCAGTTTGTGGACTTGCTGTTTGGGCGATTGTGGGGCGAGTATGCGCCGATGCGAGTGCCCGCTCCGATGGATTTCGACTCGGTGGAAGTACCGAATTGCGAAGGTGTGGAGATTTGGCTTCAAAAAGATAGCGACGCTTCTGGAGTGGCTGCCTATATTGGAGAATTGCGGGCTGAAGGGGAGGCGTTGAAGGACATCACCATCCTTGTTCGCGGGCTCCGGTATGGGGTGGAGATTCAAAAATCGCTGGCGGATTTGGGTATTTCTGCGCGGATTGCGGGCGGGTCTGAGAAGTTCTATACGCGATTGGAGATTCGGGATTTGGCCAATGCGTTGGTGGCTCTGGCCGACCCCTACGACGACTTTGCTCTATTGGCCACGTTACGGAGCCCGTTTTGTGGATTGTCTTTGGACTCTTTGGCACTGTTGGCTAAGGGTTGCCCCGCTATTGAAACTTTGCCTGACTTTCTGTCTCCCGTTGAAGCGGACCGATCGAAGATTTCGGCATTTTTGGATTGGTATCTGAAGTTAAGCCGATATGCAGACCGCTTACCGGCTTGGGAAGTTTTGTCAGAGGTATTTGCGGTTTCCGGCTATTTGGAGGCTTTGGCGCGTCGGCGCAATGCGGACCAGTTGTTGGCGAACGTGCGGAAACTTCTTACGTTGGCGGCCCAGGAGCCGGAACTTGGGCCTGCCGAATATGCGCAGCGGATTCGTGAGATTCAGAACCTGCGGCACCGGGAGGGCGATGCGCCGGCCGAGGATGATAAGGCCGACATGGTGACGATCATGACCATCCATAAGGCGAAGGGGCTGGAGTTTGACGTGGTGGTGGTTCCTGAAACGCACAAGCCGATCGACCCTCGGAGCAAGACCTTAGAGATAGACCCGGCTTTGGAGATGGTGGTGCCGCATTTCGGCAAGCCCGTTTCTCCGTATCACGCGTGGCTGGCGGACGCGCGGAAGAAGCGGGAAAGCGATGAGGAGTTACGGGTGTTGTACGTTGCCTTGACTCGGGCTAAGCGCCGGCTCTGCGTGGTCGCGCATCCAACGCCGAAGAAGGCCAAGTCCTTTGCGGGGATCGTAGCTTCTACGATCGGGATCGGGAAGTCGGCGCCGCAGGGGTTGCGGATTAGAGACTCGCAGGATAAGGATGATGGATGAAGGCGGAAGGCGGAAGGCGGAAGGCGGAAGGCGGAAGGCGGAAGGCGGAAGGCGGAAGGCGGAAGGCTTTCTCTGACGAAGCATCCTTCATCCTTCATCCTTCATCCTTCCGCCTTCCGAACGCCCTTCCAAGTAAACTCTTTAAATGCCGCTGACCGTCGCCTGTGCGCAGATCGCGCCGATGAAGGCGGAGGTCTCCAGCAACCTGGACAAGATCGCCGAGGTTGCTTTGCAGGCTTCTTCTGAAGGCGCCGACCTTGTTCTTTTTCCTGAAGCCTCTACCACTGGCTACTTCTTAGAAGGCGGGGTTCTTGAGAGCTCTTTGACCAAGGAAGAGCTTTGCAAGCAGCTTGGGCAACGGTTGACGGACAAGCTTTCCAAGCCCCTGGACTTGGCGCTCGGCTTCTATGAGAATGCCGAAGGGCAGCTGTTTAATGCGGCGGCTTATATCGAACTCACACGCGAAGGGCCGGGGTTGCGGGGGAGTTACCGGAAGTTCTTTCTGCCCACCTATGGCGTGTTTGACGAGGAGCGGTTCGTCACCCCTGGGCGGCAGTTGGGAGTGTTTGAAACCCGGCTTGGAAAGATGGGGTTATTGATCTGCGAGGACACCTGGCATTCCATCTTGCCGACCTTGACCGCTTTGGCGGGGGCTCAGATCCTGCTGGTTCCCACCGCTTCTCCTGCCCGAGGTTTCGGTGAGTCGCAGATCGGCAATTTGGATCGCTACCAGCGGCTCTTGCGCGGGGTAAGCGAGGAGCATGGCATCTTCTGCGTGAACTCCCAGCTTTGTGGTTTTGAGGGGGGCAAGGGCTTTGTCGGCGGGAGCATGGTCATCGACCCGATGGGCAAAGTTTTGGTGCAGAGTCCGGTTGCGGAAGAGCATTTGCTGATGGCTGAGCTTGATATGGAACTGATCCGGATCGCGCGGGCCCAGTCACCGCTCATTTCTGATCTGCAGACGGCTTGGGGCGAGCTTCGGCAAATCGTAATCGAAGAGTTATAGCCTATTTGGGAGTGCGCGAGCTTGCTCGCGCCTTTGCTGAATAGGAATTCTCCGCCCCCTGAGAGCTTGCTCGACTTCCTCGCTGCTATCCACGTAGCCAGTTCGCTGAAACAAAGGCGAGCAAGCTCTCGCATAGCGATAATTGGGCGTTGCGATAATTGGGCGTTTCGAAAAGCGCGAGCAAGCTCTCGCACTCCCAAATGGGCTCCCAAATGGGATAATTCGTCGCATGAATTTAAAACTTGACATGCTTGGGTTAGTTTGCAAGGACATGGCGGAGTCCATGCGGTTCTACAAGGTGCTGGGGGTGCCCGCACCGGAGTATCAGGCGGGCGAGCCTTATCTGGAGTGCTCTTTGCCGAACGGGCTGCGGCTGTCTTGGAACTCGGTGGAGATGGCGAAGCAGATTGATCCTTCCTGGGAAGAGCCGGTTGGGAACCGGATGGGGTTGGCTTTCCTTTGTGAGTCCCCTGATGACGTGGATGCAGCTTATGGTGAGGTTTTGAAAGCGGGGTTTTTGGGCTACAAGGAGCCTTTTGATGCGTTTTGGGGACAGCGATACGCGCAGGTGTTGGATCCGGACGGGAACGTTGTGGATTTGTTTGCCTGGGTAGAAAAGCCTGCGTGAGTCCAGTGTTCAGGCGTACAATTGAGTAGATGGATCGAGTTGTTTCGAATCCGGCAATTTGTGGTGGCAAGCCAACCATCCGCGGCACGCGGATAATGGTTCGCAACATTCTTGACGTCCTCGCACTAGACGGGTCCATTGAGGCTGTCCTTGCCAGCTATCCGGATATCGATGCGGACGATGTGAAGGCCGCCTTGGCCTACGCAAGGGATGTTGTTGACGATACGGTCCTCATTTCTAAGGCCGGATAGTGTCGGGAATCTTGTTTGATCAGAACGTTCCCGTCGAGCTGCTACTCCTGACCTCAAACCGCTTTCCGAATATTTCAGTGCTCCACGTGGCATCTAGCGAGCTTAAGGGCTTCTCTGATCGAGAAATATTCAGTTGGGCGTGCGATAACGCGCACTGCATCGTCACCTTTGACTCAGATTTTGCTGACCGACGAGCCTTCAACATCACTGCTGAGACAGGCGTGGTACTCATTCGGATCAGCCCCGCGAATGCGACAATCGCTTTCGAGGCAATCTCTAGGGTCCTGATTGCATTCGAGTTGAAGCAACTTTTCGGGGCACTAACAGTAGTCGACAAAAGCAAAATAAGGCACAGGAGGATCGCAGAGCAATGAAAGTCAACTTAACCGAGAAATTTCAACTTATTCACCAGCACTACAGCCCGAAGATCGTCGGGGAGTTGAATGGGCAGTATGTGAAGTTGGTGAAGTTTGAGGGGCCGTTTATTTGGCACAAGCATGTGGACGAGGACGAGATGTTCTTGGTGACCAAAGGGTCATTTCGCATGGAGTTCCGGGACCACTCTGAAACTCTCGACGAGGGCGAGTTTATTATCGTGCCTCGGGGCGTGGAGCATCGGCCGGTGGCGGATTCGGAAGTCGAAATGATGCTGTTTGAGCCGGCTACGACGCTCAATACAGGCGACGTGGAGCACGAGATCACGCAGCGGGAGTTGGAGCGGATCTAAGGCGATTGCTCGATTTGTGATTGCCGATTGCTTGATTGGCGTTCCAGCTCTGGCTTAGTTGCAAGCTCCCGGAACCCCCTACCCCAACCCCTTCCCCCTCTGCCACACAAACATTGGCACAAGGGGCAGGGGCTCTGAATTAGACAGCTAGCTTCGAAGCGGCGGCAGTATCAACCGGGACGCCGGGGCCCATGGTGGAGCTTAGGGTGATGGATTCGATGTACTTACCTTTGGCGCCCGCGGGCTTGGCCTTGAGGACGGCGTTAAGGGCGACTCGGAAGTTCTCCTCGATCTGCTCGGGCGTGAAATTCACCTTGCCGATAGCCATGTGGACGACGCCGGCCTTGTCGGCGCGGTACTCGGCTCGGGTCGCGCCTTTGATTTCCTTGACGGCGGCTCCGATGTTGTTGGTGATGGTGCCGTTTCTCTTGTTCGGCGTTCTCGGGCCGAGGAGACGGCCGATCTTTCCGATTTGAGGGGCCATTTCTTCGGTGGCGAGGACGACGTCGAAGTCCTTAAAGCCCGCTTGGATCTTTGCGATCAATTCGTCTCCGCCAACTGTGTCTGCGCCGGCGGCTTCAGCCTGAGCGGCCATATCGCCCTTGGCGAGGACGGCGACTTTACGGACTTTGCCGGTGCCGTGGGGAAGGCTAGTAATGCCTCGGACGTTCTGCTCGCCCTTGCGCGGGTCGATGCCGAGCCGGATGGCGAGGTCGATGCTCTCGGGGAACTTTGCGGTTGCGGTCTCTTTAACCTTGGCAATGGCGGCTGCCGGCTCGAGCGGGGTTTCTTTGTCGACCTGCTTAATCAGGGCGGTGAAGCGCGGCGAATGCGGCGCCTTGCGAATATTCTTTCTTGGCAATCTGTAACTCCTGTGGTGCGGGCGGCCGAAGCCTCCCACGGGGTTTTGGCAGTTTACCTCCGAGGGTCCCGACGTGGCATCTCCTTACAGGCTACATTTTGCTTGGATAATCGGCCAGAGAGGTATCCCAGGACCGGTAGAACGCAACCTGAACGTCGCCTGGAAGGATGGCGCAACGGTTATTTTGCCAAGGTTGGGGGCACCGCGACCTCATATTCCTTCTCGTCGCCAAACTTGGGTTTGACTTTGATCTTAACGATTTGTCCCACGGCTTTCTTGATCATTTGCTTCAGGTCGTCCATGTCCCTAGGCGTTTTGCCGTCGAATTGCTCCACTCGCTCAAGGCTGACTAGCTTGAGCTTTTCGCCCAAGCTGCCGGGCTTCACGTACGTGAGATACAGCGAGTCCCGGACGTAGGTGGAGATGCCGAAGCGGAAGCCCGCTTGATCCGGGATGATTCCATTCAACTCTAAAAAAAGGCGAGGCAATTGAGCTTGAAACTTGGAATCTTTAAGTAGCTTTGCAACGCCGCCATTAGTGGTCGGGTTCTGAGATTTCTCGACCGCTCGCGCGCACATAGTCCTGGCTTGGTCCGTCCACTCACCGTTTGCTTTGGCAAAGAAGAGGCCGGTCGACATGGTCCCCAAGCTGTTTGCGACGTCGTCCAGTCCGACAAGCAAGTCCATCCGGGCACCCTCCCTAATCGGGTCGGTGCAGTTCATCTTGGCGAGGGTGGTTTCCTCGGCCTTGAGTGCCTCGTAAGTCTTATGAAGCTCTGGTAAGGCCCCATTTCTAAAGGAGTTGTCGATGGTGGAATTGATGACCGATTGCTCATAAACCACCGAACCTGCATCCAATTCGTCGACCATCGCTTTGGCGAGCATCTTGTCGCACATGTCGCTTGAAGGCGACTGAAGGAAGGGGTATGAAGCCGACACAGGCATTCCGGCCGATGCAATCAGCACTACAGTGATGAATCTGGGAAGGCGACGCATAAAGTTATTTTAATGCTTCAAACCCGGTTTTCCAATGCTAGCTCGCTCTTAGGGCAGCGTAATGGATGCGGTCGCTCTTGTTTCGCGGAGGGTCGAGTGTGTAGCTGTGGTAGGCCTCGATGTTTTCGAAACCGGCGATCTTTAGCATCTCCCTTACGGTCTCTTCGTCATAAGCCCGTTGGACGTGGGTTTCCTCAAACTCTTGGCCCATGTGCCAGAACTTCATGTGGACGGTGATGAGGCGAGTGGCCGGGTCCCAATCGCCGACCCACTTGTATCTCAGTGGTGCTTCTGGCTTGAGGCTTTGCTGGTCGAACATGTGCTGCTCGAAGGCGAAAGCGGTGTTGAGATCGAAGATGAAACTGCCACCGGGCTGGAGGTGCTCCGCGACGCGCTTGAGAGCCATTTGGAGGCGATGGGGTTGGGTGATGTTGTTAAGGCTGTCGTAGAACGAAAGGGCCGCGTCGAAGCGGCGGTTCAGTTCAAATGCCGACGCGTCCATGCACCAGTAGTCGATGGGCGAATCCTTCGCGATTGCTTTTCGCTTGGCCTCGGCGATCATGCCCGGCGAAAGGTCCAGGCCCGTCATTTCGAAGCCTTCCTCCTGGAGCATCTCGCACATTGTTCCGGTCCCACAACAGACATCGAGGATGGTCTTCGGATGGACGTCTTGTTGGGATAGCAGCAGCAGGTAATAGCCGACCCACATCTGGTACGGCACCGAACTCATCAGGCTGTCGTAATACGGCGTGACGGAGCTGAACGAGCTGGCGTCCGGTGATCGGTCGGTGTCAGGTGCGTTGGTGACGCGTTCTTCCATCTTCATCCACCTCCCCTCACAAGCAAAGTATGAATCGCGAAAACTAGGATCGATTAACCGATCAAAAAATCACCACATCAACCAATCAGATCCCAAAGTTGGTGTAACCCGCCACGAGAATGAATAGTATCTACTAGAGACGATGAAGAAGTTAGCGACGGATGGCTGGTGGGCGCTTTGTTTGATCCTGCTCGGCATGGCGAACGTGATGCTCTTCATCTACATGATGCTGATGATGGGCCTTGTTGGGGGTCTGGCAGGGTATCCGCTTCTATACATTTTTTCTTGGGCTTTCCTGTTTAGCTACTATTGCGCGGCGCCTTTGGGTTTGTTGGGTCTCGCGTGCGCTTTTGGGTTTTCGATGGCGAAGCAGGTGGAACGGGCTGCTTTGCTATCTGCGCTGTCTGGTGGGGCGCTATTTAGCGCCATCCTGGTTTGGGCCTACTTCCACCTTTGACCTCAGCTCTGCTGCCTCGACACGTGGGCTTGGAATTTCCGCTCGCTACCACTCGACGACCTGGTGTCGAGGCTTCCAATCACGGTGAATGCGCAGCGCAACAAGACCACCGACACGAACGACTTACTCGATTGAAATGGCTTGGGCTCTCGACTTCAGCAGGTCACCGGCAGGAAGCCTCGACACGAGGTCGTCGATTGGTAGCGAGCGGAAATTCCAAGCCCACGTGTCGAGGCAGCGGACACTCTAAGACCCCTCGCTCGGGATGACAAAAAGCAGGAAATGAAAGTGGCGTTAAGCTGCTGGAAATTGATAGCTTCCGGAACCCCCATCCCCAATCCCTTCCCCTCTGCCACACAAACATTGGCACAAGGGGCAGGGGCTTTATCGCTGCTCTAATCGATCGTTAACGTTCTTTAGCTTCTTCTCGATCTTGTTCAGATAGATGAACAGGGCGAACCACACCAGTAGGGGCGGGATGGCCGCCACGAGTTTCCAAGTTTCCATTCAAATTCTCCAGCGCGATCTCGGCCATGCCGGCCTGGACTCGCAGTTTGTAGAGCCATGCTGAGAGCACTGTGAAAAGCACCAGCATGGTCAGGGTCACATGTAGATAGTCGCCAACTAACAGCCCTTTCTGTATGGTGGTTGTGGGATGAAATGAATCATTCGCCACCTGGGGTAGTCGAGGGAAGACAAAAATGAGGAAGAGCGACGGGAGGGCCATGACCACTCCGTAGGCGGCAGAGTTAGCTGCGCGCTTGGTTTCATCGCTGAAGGCCGCTCTAAGGACGAAATAACCGGAATAGAGCAGCAGGACGAGAAGAAAAGATGTTTGCCGAGGATCCCATTGCCACCAGGCGCCCCATTGCACCTTGGAGAAGAGCATTCCGGTCGACATCGTGAGGAGGCCGAACACGAAGCCGATCTCGTTGGATGCGGCGGAGCGGACGTCCCACTCCGGGGTTTTCGCGATCAGCGATCTTATGGCCATATAAGGGCCGATAAAGAGAAAAATGCTGGTGATGATCGCGCACGGGAAGTGATAGAAGAAGATGCGGGCAAGCTGAGGCACTTGAAACTTGTCCAACGCGTCAGGAACCAGGAGGCTCCAAACGGTGGTAGCGCCCACAACGAGCGCAAACAACATCTTCAGTGCAGGCTTCAACTTTTCCAAACCGCGGCAAACAAGGCGGGACCGATGGCAAGAGTGGCAACGCCGTAGCAGACTAACCCCACTGCGGCCTCCTCGCCTCCTTTGAGTACGCCTTCTCCGAGCGCGACCCGCATCCCCGCCACTCCTAGCGCCACAAGTGGCAAGAGTAGGGGTATCGCAATCGCTCCCGCAAGGGCGCCTCGGCCCGAAGCTTGCGCCACGAGCGCCCCGCACAAGGTTACCGTCCCGGCCAAGCTTGCGCACGAGCCGATCAAACAAACCGCATAGAGCCAAGGGATGTCGATGCCTTTGCCGACGAGCGTGAAGAAGAGAACGCTAAGGACGACCGCTGTAGCGAGCATGAGGAGTAAGTTGTAGAGCGCCTTGCCCCAGAAAACGGCCTCCGGCCTGGCTATGAGCCTGAGCAGATCGCCTGTTCCCTGCTCTTCCTCCGTGACGAACGCTCTGGGGAGGGCTACTGCGGCGGAGAAAAGGAGGGTGACCCAGAGGAGGCCAGAGGCTAGGCTGCCGCCTAGGGTGATGTTGAAGGCGGAGAAGGCAACGGCCACCACGGAGGCGAGGCTGAAGAGGCCGACAGTTGCGAGGCCGCTCTTTGTGCGGATCTCGCTGGCGATCTCCTTCCGGACGATCGCTTTGATTTCGCGTTGCCAGGAGTTGCTCAACGTGCGGCTCCTTCGTCGCGTAAGTCGTCCCGATGTCGCGCTTTTGCACTCATACGGGATCTCGCTGACGCTCGATAAATCGTGAATCTTAAATCGTCGGAGGGGACAGGAATGGAGACTGGCCTGCGGCAAGGAAGTCCAGCGCTCTTCCGAATCGTCCGCGTTATGACCGCGTAACTGCTGCGTTGACGGGAAGGCGCGCTGACTCTAGTTACCCCGCAGGGGTTAGAAGAAGGTAGCCGGTCGGTCGTAGCAGTCTCGCCGGAGTCTGCGGAGGCGAATTTGCGAAGACCACCGGACCACACGCCTTGAATTCGCACCCCGTAGGGGTGCAGGAACTTCGTGGCGTCCGAATGCACCCCGGCGGATGCTCGGTTTCTGATATTCCAGCAGTAGACGAAAATGCTCACCCACCCCCGGCCCCTCCCGTCAAGGGAGGGGAGCGGCGCCTCGTATTTACGCAACTGCTGCCCCCGTGTGCTCTAGTGGCAACTCCAGGCTGGCCAGACGTCGCTCGAATGGATCGTTGGTCGCAAAGACAACCACGCCTCGCTCGGCCTGCTCCGCAACGATCGAATTCAAAAGACTTTTCCCAGCTTCGTCCAGAGCCGCCCCCGGCTCGTCGAGAAGCAAGAGGAGTGGCGATGGCTGGATGGCCAGGGCTAACTTCAGGCGAGACTTCATGCCGGTTGACAGCTGGTTAGCTCTCAAGGTTGCGGCAGCTTCCAGTCCCACTCTCTGCAGTAATTCAGTCTCTCGTGACTCGCAACCACGAAGATCAGCGGCGAGGTGAAGGTGCTCGGCACAGGTGAGCGACGGGTAAAGGGCCATCTCCAATGCGGAAAGGGCCATGATTCGACGCGGATCGCCGTCGGGGAGGCGGACAGTGCCTTCGGTGACAGTCAAGAGGCCCGCAATACAGCGGAGCAAGGTGGACTTGCCGGTGCCGTTGGAGCCTGTTACGGCGAGTCGGTCTCCTTGGCTGAGCTCGAAGGAGATTCCCCGGAAGACCCAGCGAGCGCCAAAACGCCTCCCGAGTCCACTTACTTGCAGCACGATGTTAAGTATGAATGAGCCTTCAATTCAGGCTTCTGGACGAGGGGAGGATGGCATGCGGCTCCGGCGCTTCGCCAACACGCCCCAGAAGCACAAGGACAGGCCAAGGAGCCACACGCCGCAGAAGCCAAGCTCTCGAGCCCTGTACTTGTGACCCAATTCGATCTTAACGCCTGAAGCGTCCGAATACCAGAAAGGATCGGCCGTCATGAGGTTTGCGAACCGGTCGTAACTTATCCGCTGCACTTGGTTGCTGCCTGGATAAGAAATCTCGAGAGAGGACTGTTCACGAGTGTAATCGCTCTGCTCGACCTTCCGGAGAACCCGATACCCGTCCAGTTGAAAATTACGCACCAGAGCAATGCCAAAAAGCGAAAAGCCTGTGAATGTTAGGAGCACCGCGAAGTATCCGACCAACATGCGTTGCACGAGAATCAATATAGCGCCTGGAGTTGGCACGGCTACACGAGCCATCGGGTAAAAATTGCTCGCCAAACGGTGACATCCGCCGCCAAAAAAGTCGTATATTGGCGACATGGCAACTAATCCCCCAGCGGGTTTTCATTCGATCACCCCTTATCTCGTCGTGGATGGCGCTGAGAAGGCGATCGAGTTTTACAAGAGAGCATTTGACGCCCAGGCAGTCGATGTGGCCAAGGGTCCTGATGGCAAGGTGATGAACGCTCAGATCAAAATCGGCGATTCGATGCTGATGCTGAACGACGAGTTTCCGGACTACGGCGCGGTTGGACCGTTGAAAATGGGCGGCACTCCGGTGACGATCCACCTCTATGTGCCCGACGCCGATGCGACTTGGCAGAAGGCCTTGGACGCGGGCGCGCAAGTCGGCATGCCGATCGCGGACCAGTTCTGGGGCGATCGCTACGGCATGATCATCGACCCGTTCGGCCACAAATGGGGCATTGCGACTCGTGTGCGAGACGTGACTCCCGATGACATCGCCGAGGCAATGTCGAGCGCACACTAATACTTCCGTTTGGGAGTTCGATTTGGGAGTGCGAGAGCTTGCTAGCCCTTTTGCCCGCGTAATTTGACTAGCCACCTGCTTTCAAATGGTGCAAAAGCGCGAGCAAGCTCTCGCACTCCCAAATCGAACTCCTGGGCAGAGTAAATTAACCCTATGCCCGAAAAACGGCTGGCGATTATTGATGGGTACAGCCTTTTGTTCCGGGCGTTCTTCGCAACGCGCTACCTGAGCACGGCGGATGGGCGGCCGACGAATGCGTTGTTTGGCTTCACCAGCATGCTCTTCAACCTGCTCGAAAACAAGCGACCCGACGCGCTCGTGGTGGCCTTGGATGCCCCGGGCAAGACCTTTCGACACGCGGCATACGCCGAATACAAGGGCACTCGTCGCGATCAGGCGGACGAGCTTAAAGTGCAGCTTCCGATGGCGCGAGAGTTGATTGCCGCGCTCGGCATTCCCTCCATTGAGGTGACCGGATATGAGGCCGACGATGTAGTCGGCACCATCAGCCGAAAAGCCGAGGAGAATGGCTACGACACCACCATCGTCACCGGCGACCTGGACACCCTCCAACTCATCGATGAGTGCGTCTCGGTCCTCACCATGCGCCAGGGCGTGACTGACACGATCACCTACACCCCCTCCGGCGTTCTGGAGCGGTACGGCTTTGGGCCAGAGTTTGTGGCCGATTACAAGGCGTTGGTGGGGGACACGAGCGACAACATTCCGGGCGTCCCTGGCATCGGAGCGAAAGGCGCGGCGGAGCTCATTCAGCAGTTTGGGCACGTCGAGGACATGCTCGCCAAGTTTGGCGAGCTACCGGCCAAGTTTCAAAAGAAAATCGAGGGCAACGAGGAGCAGATGAAGCGCTCCAAGTGGCTGGCGACGATCGACACAAAGGTGCCGCTCGAATACGACTTCCGGCCGCTGATCATCTCTCAAGAGGGGATGCAGCGGGCATTGGACATGCTGGAATCGCTGGAAATGCGGTCGCTGGCCCGCCGGGCACCCAAGATTTTGGGACCGTATGTGAGCCACGACGGAATTACGCCTGGCAACGTGGCGGTTGCGGAAGTGTTGTCGGAGAAGCTGGAGGTTACGACTTCCGATCTCCGAACTTATGAGGACGCGGTCAAGTTTATTGGCGGCAAATCCTTCTCGGTCTACTTCTCCACCCCAATGCGGGTCGACCTTTTTGATGAGTCTGAGCGAGTGGCGTTAGTGGCGATTGGCCAACAGGTCCGGCGCTTGCCAGAGCTGGTGGCGCATAAGCTGGTCGAGGCGATGCCGGAGTTAGTGATTCTTCACGATGCGAAGCAGCTTTACCGGCGCCTCACTCCGGGCATTAAAGAGCCTCGGATGGACACGATGCTGGCGGGCTACGTGCTGCAGTCTGGACGGTCGGCTTACATGTTGCGCGACCTGATCACCGGCTACTTGGAAATCCAGCCCCCCGAAAGTGCGGAAGAATTGGCTGCAGCCCTCTATCTCCTGGACGCGCCTCTGCAGGCCCGGTTGGAGAAGGAGTTCCAGACTCGAGTTTTGACCGAGGTTGAGCTGCCCCTAGTGCCGATCCTCTCCAAGATGGAAAACACGGGCATCTGCGCAAACCGAGACGTGCTTCGCGAGTTCTCCAAGCAGCTTGAAGTAACGATCGAGCAGACGGCAAGACATATCTACGAGATGGCGCAGCACGAGTTCAACATAGGGTCGCCGAAGCAGCTTGGCGAGGTTCTTTTCGACAAGCTCTGCATCCCCGGCGCCGTAAAGACGAAGACCGGCTACGCGACGGGGGTGGAAGTCCTGAGCAACATCAACGAGCCTATCTGCCAGGAGGTTCTGAGCTGGCGGGAGCTGACGAAGCTGAAGGGGACTTATACGGACGCACTGGAGCGATTGATCGGGCAGGACGGACGCATCCATACGAATTACAACCAGACGGTGGCGGCAACGGGGCGGCTATCGTCCCAGGATCCCAACCTGCAGAATATTCCGATTCGGACCGAGTTAGGCCGCGGGATTCGAAAGGCTTTCTACGCGGCGCCTGGCTACAAATTGGCCTCGTTCGACTACTCCCAGATCGAGCTGCGCATCCTTGCCCACATGTCCGGAGAGCCGGCGTTGGTGGAAGCTTTTCGGAATCACGAGGACGTTCACACGGCAACTGCCGAACAGATGTTCTCGGTGGAGTCCTCACAGGTCACTCGGGAGCAACGTGGCTACGCGAAGACGCTGAACTACGCCGTCCTCTATGGCGTGAGCGAATTCGGCCTCGCTCAGCAAATGGGCAGCGGCTTCTCCATTGTTGAAGCGAAGGATTTGATAAAGCGCTACTTTGAGCGCTTCGCCAGCGTTCGCGGATTTATGGACGGAATCGTTGCCGAGGCTCGCAGCAAAGGCTTTACAACCACTATGATGGGCCGCCGCCGCTACTTCCCCGACATCCACGCGGCGAAGGTTATGGAGCGGAAAGCCGCCGAGCGCCAGGCGATGAACGCGCCGATCCAGGGCACTGCGGCCGACATGATGAAGCTGGCGATGATTCGAGTTGGGCGCCGCCTGCAAGATGCTCGGTCTCGGATGCTGCTGACCGTGCACGACGAAATCGTCTTCGAAATTGCGGACGGCGAGGAGCATTTGCTTGAGCCGATCCGCGAGGAGATGGAGCAGGCGCTGCCTTTGAACGTGCCCGTTGAGGT
>JANYLD010000355.1 GCA_025363835.1 Armatimonadota bacterium | reverse complement strand
CAGCTTCCCCAACCCGCTCAACTACCCCGGCATGAAGCAAGCTCTCGACCTCGCCAGGCGCGTCTTCAGCCGCTAAAACATCCCCCCGTTGAAAAACTCGCCCCTCCGTAACAAGGGAATCGATGAGAACGCGATAGCGCGGCTTGGATTCGGTGAAGGGTTGCCGTTCCATAGACTTACGAGGAAACTCATTGCAGAGAAGTTCCTCCCGTGGGCTCAATTCGGCGCAAGTAGAAGGGTCCGCGGGAAGGTCCAATCAGGATTTCTGGCGATTTACAAATTTACGATTTACGACTACGATCACCCCGAAACAATCCGCTCCCGGGTAGCGGAAGCCTCGCCCGCCCAAGCCCGCCGCAAAACCTCCACGCTGTAGGTCAAATACGTCTTGTCTTCTGCGAACACCTCCAGCGTGATCGTGTCGTCATAGCCGCACGCTTTCAGCAAACCCACTTCTTTATCCACGTCCATATGTCCGGCCCCCAGCGGCAAATGAAGGTCCTGGTCAAATCCGTTATTGTCGTGTATATGCACGTGCCGCACCCGATCGCCGTACGCGTCTAGCATCTCCCCGTTCGTGTTGTCAGGTACATGCAGATTGCAATGTCCGATATCCAGATGCAGCCCCAGTTCTGGCAGCGGATCAAGCACCTGGCCAATATTCGCCGCCGTGTTAAAACCGTTCGGGATGTTCTCTAGCATCACACCAACGCCCATCGGCCGCCCATGCTCGATCAGCTCCCTTAGACTCTCCACGTTTCGCCTAATTACAAAAGCCCGCTCATGGAACGGCGCACGGGGGTCAGGATGCACGTTCATCCACTTGGATCCGATCTCCGCAAACGAGTCTAGGCAACGCTTCAGCTCATCCACAGCCGCGCAGCGCAAGGACTCGAAAGCGCTCGCAATAGGCAAATAGAACGCGGTGTGCCCCACCACCCCCATGCTCTCGTCCTTCAGAGCATTGCGGATAGCCTTCGCATCGATCCGCCAAGTGGCGCCGCACGGCGGCTCCAGCGTCAGGTCGATAAACTCGAGACCTATTGAAGAGAACATCCGGATCTCTTCAATGGGATCTCGAGCCGGGTGATTCATTGCCCCAATTCGCATCCGATCATTTGGGCTTGAATTACGCTTGGAAGGTTTCCTTGGGACCAAACCAGTCCCTCGAGTCCAGCAGCGCCGCACGCCCCCCGCTGGTGTCTCCCGAGCAGTCCAAGACTTGCGGGCCGAGCCCCACATGCTCCCACAACCATTGAGGAAGCGAGCTCGCCTTTTCCGGAGCCATCCACCGAAATAC
The DNA here is from genome assembly GCA_025363835.1 of Armatimonadota bacterium. Taxonomy (GTDB): domain Bacteria; phylum Armatimonadota; class Fimbriimonadia; order Fimbriimonadales; family Fimbriimonadaceae; genus JANYLD01. Next base: position 4,355 of record JANYLD010000355.1, on the reverse strand, counting down.
CGAGAGAATGCCGGCAAGAAGCGGGATGTCTGGCCCAACACGGTCAAGGAGGTGGCGCCAATCCAACATAGGCCCAAGATTCCCCAAGATGTTGAGGATATCGGTCCAGTCGCAACGGTCATGCTGGAGAACGTAAATCTTTGCCCAAACGAGCTCTTCGGGCGGAATCAGCTTCAATCGCGTTCCCCGGATCACCACGTCCCGCCCCCGGCTTAGCCATCGCGGATCGACTTCAAACCGGTGGTTTGGAGATGTCCAAATCAAATCCACAATCACGGAATCTTTGTAGCCTCGGAATATCCACGTTCGATCGTAAGGCTTCTCATCGAAGTAATCCACGAATCCCGTGGAAAGCAGGACCTCCCGCGCCTCGTCCCTGTCCCACGGATAGATGTACAGGTCGAGGTCCTTTGTGTTCCGGACCCGGTTCGCATATTCGGAAAAGGCAAGGCCACCCCCCAGGGCAAACCGAATTCCCTTCTCTCTCATCTTGTCGACGACCGCCCGGTACTCCGTCCATTCCGATTCCGGAATCAGCCCTTCCCAGTCGATCTGCTGCGTCGTCATCATGGTGGGTTGCACCATTGGTTCACTCCTTAAGCGCTCGTTGAAAGTAAAGTTGCGAGCGCAGGTAAAGGCTTCAGACGGCCTTGAGAGAACCAGCAGTTTGGTCAGGCCGCCCGCTTTTTGGAGGACCCACGGCCCACATCCCACAGCCCACAGCCGTGAGCCTCAGCCCCACAGCCCACACGTGGCAGCGGTTAAAATGACACCGGTGAATCGCGTGACGGGCGCACATCTGCAGCTTTTGCCGCCGTAGATAGTGTCAGAACCTATTGGCATGATGAGGGAGGGCGGATTGATTCGAAAGGTCTTATTTTTACTTTGCGTTTGCGCGAGCGCGGCTGCTGGAGCCCAGTCTTGGCAGCTCTTCTCAAGCTTCCAGAACGTCGGGGGGACCTCCGATGAGACCGCGAGACAGATCCTCCAGTCGGCCGACGGCAGCCTCTTTACGCTTTCAACCTCCGGCAGTGGCCTCGTGGTGGCCAAGCGAGACGCATCCGGAACTCCGGTTTGGCACTCCTTCTATCCTGCCCGGCCTTCCGGACTCGCTCTAGCTCCGGACGGCGGTCTTGCTGTCATTACCAGAGTCGATCGCGGCCTTGCCCCTGCGGCAAATGAAATGCTGCTTCTGCGTTACGACCCATCCGGCACCCTCCTCTGGACAAAGCTTCTCGGCACGTGCACCGGCCAGCCGGACCCGGCTTTACGAGTTATGTTCGACCCGGCCGGTGACATCTATATCGGCGCAACCGTCAATCAGGACGCCTTCAGCGACCTCGAACTTATCAAACTCTCGCCAACCGGCGATCCAGTCTGGAGTAAGACCCTCGGCCCAAATCCCGATCAAGAAATCTGTCTTGGCCTGACGCTCGACGCAAGCGGGAACATCCTTCTCTTCGGAAATCGGAACCCATCATCCACCGCATTCCCAGTTATTTACAAGTTCGGCCCCGAGGGCACTCAGATTTGGGGGTTCGTCGCAAATGTGAACGGAGTCGCGGGCAACTTTGCCGTCGATTCCACTGGAGCCAGCTATCTGCCAGTTGCAGGACTGACGCCCGCCGCAATCAAAGTTTCTCCAGCCGGCAAGCTCGTTTGGAAGACTTTCATTCCGGCCATAAACGTCCCGATGGCAGTAGCGCTCGCGGGCGCGGCTTCTTACGTGGCGGGTACCCAAGCCGGCAACGGCAAATGCTTCGTCGCCAAGATTGGAACGAATGGAGGCGTGACCTGGATCGCCACCCACACCGGCCCCAGCGGCGAGCAAGAGGCGCTCAACTCCATTGTCGTCGCCCCCACGGGAGCCGTTTACGCAGCGGGCAACCGAGCCTTTACGGGCAGTCAAGCCATCTTCACTCTGGGCGTCTCTCCAGCCGGAGCCGTTGCTTGGTCCGCGGACCATGGCGTCTACACCTACACCCCCCCAATCATTCCCCCTCTCGTTCCTGTGCCACCGCCCCTGATTCCCACCACCCTCTTGCTGGATTCCGCTGCCCGGCCTACCACTTACTCCACCATTAACGGCCCGGGCAGCCCCACCGGCTACGACAACGAAGTCTGCGTGGACTCCACCGCAGGCGTCCTCGCGACAAGCAAGGCGAGCGACCTTAACGGGACCAACGACTTTGCCGACGCCTCGGTCACGGACGCCACAGGAAATACCTATGTCCTCGCAGACTCCCAGCAGGGTGGCGGGGCGGACGTCATCTTGCAGCAGTTCAACCCCAACGGCTCGCTCGGTTGGCTGAAAGGCGCGGGAGGTCCCGGCCCGGATATGGGCTATGCGCTCTGCCTTGTCCCCGGTGGAGGCGTCGAGACCAGCTTTGGCATCTTCTATGCGGGCACCACGATGTGGGACACCTTTGTTCGCCGCTACGACGCATCCGGCAACGTCCTTTGGGCCTGCGGACCCCTGGATGGAAGCAACCACATCGCGGCCATGGCGGTAGGCACCGACGGGGCGACCTATCTGGTCGGCCAGGACCAAGTCACTTCTCCCTTCAGATTCCATGTCGTGAAAATCACATCCGGCGGCACCGTGGCTTGGAGCACAACCTTCCCCGGCTTTGCCCCCATGGACGACTTCCCGTTTAAGCTCCAACTGGACGCGTCCAACAACGTCTACGTCGTCGGCAACCTGTACGACGGAGTTCGGTATCTGGCCAGTCTTCAGAAGTACGACTCTGCCACTGGCGCGGTCCTCTGGACGCAGACCTACGCCTCTTCCGGCGCCGGAGCAGAGGCCTTTTCTCTTCTTGTGAGCGGCAACGGCGTTGTCTACATGGGCGGGGTGGACTGGGCGAGCGGTGGTCGAGGACTCATCCGCAAATTCGACTCCAACGGCAACCTCCTGGACGCATTCATCTGTGCGGAGCCCGACACGGTCAGCGAGCGTTATTTGTCCCTGGCCCAGGACTCCGCTGGCAACCTCATCGTAGCGGGCGCCGGCGTGCTCCCTAACAAGAACGTCGATCTCCTTGCCGCCGAGTACACGAGCAGCGGCACACTGATCTGGAAGCAGCTTTATGACGGACCTAGCGGGACTTTCGATGTCGGCCGATATCTTAAGATCGGACCGTTCGGCGACATCTATGTTGCCGGCAACCTCTCCGGTCCAAACGGCAAGGACTACGTTCTCTGGCGCCTCAACCCCGACGGCTCCGCAGGGTGGCCAGATTCCGGCGATGTCTTCGCTCATAGCGCCATGATCTTCGACAGCGGCCAGAAGCTTGCCGACACCTTGATGAGCGTAGGAGTGGACTCCCTGGACAACGTATACGTGGCCGGCGCCGCAGTCGGTCCCGGCATGACCTACGATCTCCACGCCATGAAGTTCGGTCCCACTCTCGGGTCTCAACTCTCCAGCCAGACCGTGCCTGCGACGATGGTGGCCGGGCAGACCTACACCGTGGCCTTTAACTTCAACAACACCTCGAACATCGCCTGGACCGGTGCCGGCGCTTTCGGGCTGGGCAGCGTGAATCCAACCGACAACCTCGCCTTCGGAGTGAACCGTAGGCCGCTCTTGCCAACCGACGTCGTTCAGCCGGGAAGCTCTGCAAAGTTCTCGTTCCTCGTCTACGCGCCAACGGTCGGAGGCACCTACAATCTGCAGTGGAGCATGCGCCAGGACGCGATCGGGCCGTTCGGCGATCCTTCAACCAACGTCCCCGTTGTCGTCACCGTCGCTCCCGACGCCGCCCGCTATCTGTCGCAGTCGCAGCCAAGTACGGTGAAGGTGGGAACCTCATTCACCGTCAAGGTTAAGATGACCAACGTGGGGACGAACCCATGGACTCTCGCCGGAGCCTACGCCCTCGCCCCCTCCGGCTCCTCCAGCAATTGGGGAGTCACCCAACTCAGCGTTGGCTCGACCGCGGTCAACCAGGGACAAACAAAGACCTTTACCTTCCTTGGCGTAGCTCCTGCAACCGCGGGTTCGTACACCATGCGGTTCCAAATGCGAAACGCAAGCGGGTTCTTCGGAGACAAAACAGCCCTGAAGACAATCACCGTAACCAACTGAGCCCGGTGATGGAATTCGTCGACCAGCCCAAGGTGCGACCCCAGGGGCAACCCGTGGCAATGCCCAGGCTGCCAACGGATACTACATAGCCCCAGTCGCCAGAAACTTACGTGCCCGGTGAAAGCTACAACGTCCACAACAGCGCGTGGATGCTCATCGTCGCAGGAACTCTCCGTACGGGTTAATCCCAAAGGGATTCCGTCGACCAGCCCAGATCCTAAGTCTTGTTGTCAAGCGTCCATGTAAATTTTTCTCCATCGAAGCG
>JANYLD010000412.1 GCA_025363835.1 Armatimonadota bacterium | reverse complement strand
CGTACATGCCGCCCACCGACACGATGGCGGCAAACATGTGGGGATAAGCGTCAGCCACTCTCCAAACCCCACTGGCCCCCATGCTGAAGCCCATGGCGTAAGTGCGGGTTCGATCCACCGGGTAGCGCCGCGCGATCTCATTCACTAATGAGGCGAGCGCTCGCGTGTTGGTCCATCGCTGGCCGTCCGGCAACTGCGGACAGATGACGATGAAGGGGAAACCTTTATCGGTGAGCAAGCGCTTGGCGAGACCGTACTTGCTGACCATCGTGAGGTCATCTCCGCGCAATGATTTTCCATGCAGGTAGAGGATGAGCGGCCACTTCTTTTTGGAGGACCACGTCTTCTTAGGAAGGTAAAGCAAGTAGCCAAGCCTAGGTTGCACCTCCTCGAGAACCTGTGCTCCCGTGGTCGCAACGGTCAAAACGCAAACCAGTAAGAGCCCGAGAATTCTGCGCCAGAGCATTCACCTAGGACCTGCATAGGGGGCCATCATGCTCCAAGTTGAACCTGGACGCTTCCGCGGCTGTCGTAGTTGGGTTCCATGAAACGAGCCACACTCGCCTTATTGATTCTCAGCCTCCCACTGCTCGCCTCCGCCCAAAAGCCGACGACGATCGATGGGGTCACCTTTTACGATCAGCCGGGCACCCTGTATTTGCCGGCTCGTCAAGTGGGAAAGGCATTGGGCTGGCGGCTAGGAGTGGGCAAAGACAAGAAGACGCCTTATTTGAACCAAAAGCCGGTCAAATCCAGAACTCGCAGCCTTCCAAACGGAACGCTTCTTATTCAGCTAGCGGAGTTGAAACATCGGGGCCTGGCTTTGCAGCCTTCGGAGCACGGAAAGTTGACACTCGTGCGGATCAAGACTCGGGAATTTTATGCCCGTGAAGGCGCTAAGAGGGTGGTGGTCAACAAGTCACACATGCAGATCCGCGCATGGCAAGGCCAACAGGTGGTTATGGCCTCTCCGGTGACGCTCGGAATGGAAGGCAAAGACACACCGACGGGACTTTTCAAGGCACAAGGCTATCGATCGAAGATGCACAAGTCGGCGCTCTATCACAACGCGCCGATGCCTTGGGCGGTGAATATCGTAGGCAACGTGTTTGTTCACGGAGCCGCCAACGTGAAGGGCGGACGTGGCTCCCACGGATGCATCAGGGTGCCCGTCACGGGTGGAAATCCGGCTCGATTCTTTTACTATTGGGTGGATAAGGGTACGCCTGTTTCAATCCTTGGGAAATGGCCAAAAGGCGCCAAGACGGGTTAGGCATGCCATCCTTGGGACATGTCTTCGCTTGTATTAATCGACGCAGATCCGGGGATCACAACCGTGACTTTGAATCGTCCGGAAAGGCGGAACGCTCTTACGATCGCGATGCTGGAGGAGCTTTGCGCGGCTCTTGGCAGCGCGGCGGAAGATCCTTCTCTTCGAGTTGTCATCCTCCGCGGATCAGGTTCGGATTTCTCGTCCGGTTTTGACCTCGCCGAGGGCCAGGATTTGGAGTCTTCGTTGCGTCACGGCGAGTTGCTGGTAGAGGCTCAGATGCTCCTGGCAGAATCGTCCCAGGTTTGTATAGCAGCCGCCGACGGCTACGCCCTTGCCGGCGGAGGAGCATTGATTGCTTCCTGCGATTACGCGGTGGCCTCGGAGGACGCCAAGTTTGGCTATCCGGTGCTGAAAGTGGGCATCGTGCCAACCCCTGGGATGCCGTTCCTCAGGCATGAGCTTCGGGAGCGGGATTTCAGGGCCTTGGTGCTTGGTGGCGAACTGATGACCGGGGCGCAAGCTTTTAAAATTGGACTGGTGAATAAGGTTGTCGACAACGCCGAGGAGGCGATGGCCGAAGCCCACCGTTTTGCCGCCTTGATCCTGCAGAGCAGCCCTCGAGCGGTGGCAGAGACGAAGAAGTTTGCGAGCGCGCTGACGCGTGGCCGGCTCAGGGCAGAGATGGATGAGGCGTTGGAGATTTACAAGAGCGTCCGTCGCGGCGCGGAGGCCGCGGAGGGTCTTAGAGCGTTTGGGGAGAAGCGGCCGCCGGTGTGGGGATCGGCGCGGGACTGATTGACTCCCCGTCAGGCTGCCACAGCGGATTTCTTTCGATGCTGTCTAATAGCATCTTGGATGCGATTCTTGACTTCAGCCGTATCGTACCGAGCGGCAGCACGGATTCTAAGTAGCGGGATGCCTGCCTCTCCCAGCACTTCATCCACGAACTGATCCCTTCTTTTCGCCCTTGCCGTGAGATGCGTGTTGTCGTCCAGCTCGATGACCAACCTGATGTCGCCCCTGCCCCGCCCCAGCATCACAAAATCGACATGCTTCTGAGCGGTCTGACTAAAGAACGGCGACCGCAGCAACTGTGGATCGAAAGTGATCAAATCTGCGAGGCGCACTTTAGGGCAAAAGCTGACGGGCTGGGTTGTGATCTCTTCCAAAACCAGCCAGAAAGCCTGCTCCGCCACGGAGCAAATGCTGTCCTTTTTAGTCACTCGTCGCTTCTCTAAAACTTGATTTCCTAACGTCTCTGCAGTTGAATCTGCCAGAGAGTTTTCTAAGTGCACCGAGACCTTTGCTTCTTTGTCTGAACCGATTATGGAATATCTAATCGCCGCCAAATCCGCCTCCAATAAGGATCCTAGTATTTAGTAACACTCGGTTATCTTCGGCAGAAAAGTTCCAATTGCTTAGGATAAAGTGCCTTAGAATATGAATGTGATACGCGGCGGCGTTGAAGCCTTTCCTTGGAGAGGCGCATTGCGGTTCTTCATCAGGTTGGCGCTTACGCCCTCGTTTCTCATCTATTCAGCTCTCGCAGTCACGAGCCGATGGTGGATCACCGCAGCCACCTATTTATTTCTCAGGTCCTTTCTCGTCGCCCCCAATGGTTTCTGGGCTTGGCTTGCCATCGTGGCTTTCGGCAGTTTCATGATTATAGGGACTTGGGTCGTCTTTGTGAAAAGGTGGAGGAAAGCACTGCCGCTGAGGCTTCTTAGGAAAGCCACTTGGAAGTTAGCTGGCAATTCGAATGTGTTCGATCTTCGCATCGGAACGGGCATTCCGAAGGGCGGCGTCTCGTCTGTACGCCATGAGCTCCTCAAGGCAGTCGAGCACCATGTCCCGAGCTTCCTCTACGGTTTGACCCTGTGATACAGCGCCAGGACCTCTGGAACGGGGGCGATCCACCAGCCTTGATCTCCAGGCTCAAATGAGGATCGTGATCTGCTCGTCCGTGAACTTATTGTGCGCCCCGAACTAGCGAGTCAGTCGAGCTTGTACTTTGAAAGGAACGCCCACAGCTCTTCGTTGAAGTTTGTGTGCAACTGAAAGTCTTCGAAGCCGGGCCAAGAGTGGCCCATGTCTCGGTAGCTCATCAGCACGACCTGAGGCGAGCCTTCGGCGCCGAAGGTGTCCACCAGTAGGGCGCCACCGGCGCGCTCTTCATGCCTGGGCGTGACACCCGCGCCAATCCGTTTAGACCACCAGCGGGCCGCCTCCGGGAGTGGCAGGGTGAAGGTGCGCATGTCGTAGCCGCTGATGTCGTCCTTCATTCCGTGAAAGATGATCGCGGGGATCGGGCGTTTTGGGTCCGGCAGACCATGGTAGACGAGGTTGCCGTCAAGGGCCGCCACGGACGCTCCGCCGGAACCGATGGCGGCGATCCGTTCGGACAAGGCGGCGCCAAGACAGAAGGTCATGCCGCCGCCGTTTGAAAAACCGGTGACGTAGACCCGCTTTGGGTCTCCGCCGAGGCTGGGTACCGAATCCAGGAGCGCCCCAAAGAACGCAAGGTCGCGACCTTGGAGCGGACCCTTGTCCAAATCTTGCCACTGGCCATCCTGCGCATCCGGAGCGATCAGAATGAAGCCCTTCTCGCTCGCAAGATCAACCAGTTGGCTGTCCTCAACAAACGGCTCACCCGTTCCCCCCCGTCCGTGCAGGGCGATCAAAACGGGCAAGGGAGTTTTGGCTCCCTGTGGCTTGTACATCACGTAATGCCAATCGACACCGCCCACTGTCATATTTCCGTTCTCTAGCTGAGTGGTGACTGCTGCATTCGGGCGTTCCGTAATTGTTGTGCATCCCCAGGCCATCAGCAAAGCCGTTATACAGATGCAAGAGCGGCAATCCATACCCGCAGGGACGCTCGTGCACTTGCAAGAAGTTCTTCGAACCATGGACATATGCGACGGCGTCCTTCTCAATGATGCGGCGACTCCTCATTCTCGCGCTCCTGCTGCCGGTGAGCGCGCTGGCGGACAACACCATGTGGGGTCAGTGGACTGGCCAGATCAAGCCAGACAAGGAGAAACTGATGCGCGCGGCCAAGCTTCCTGAGCACCGCGAACTCCTCGACTATGCCATCAAGCGCCTCGCACAGTCACGCGTGTCTCTTTACTTGAATTCGGATGGGTCGTTCGATTACACGTTCGATGACGGTTACGCAGCGGACAAGGCGACAGTGTCCGGTCTTTGGAAAGCGACCCAGACCGCCCTTTCGCTCACGATGGGTCGAGGCCCCACCTCCCACACGGACAAACTGCCCATTACGGATGGAGGGAAGCACATCCTCACCAATTACAACGACATCGACGGTGTGCCGATCATATTCACCCATCAATCGCCGCCCCGGCAGCCGTAGTGATGAAGTGATGGAGTGATGGCGGTGGACTCGAATCCTAGCCTTCAGTTCAGCTCCTCACTCATCGCAACACCACCTAAAATTACTTAAAGTTACAATTGTCATTATTGACATTTTCAATGATTCAGCTGTATAAATGACTTCATGGCGTGAATCCCCTTCACGCCATGAAGCTTGAATTTGCTTAATTTAAAGAAGATCTTCCTTGGTCTCGTTTTGATCGTTTCGGCCTGCAGCGCTGCGTTAGCTGACAGCCAAGTCCCCTTCTCCATGACGGCAAGCCCGACGTCTTTGAGTCAACCCGTTTTTGTCGGAACTCACATGTTTCTCACTGCGAGCGGCCCAGCCTCGGCTCCCATATGGGCAACTCCTCATTCGTCGCTCCCCACGACTTCGATTTGGCTGCGGGAACCTACGTGTCCGACGCTTACGTCACCGCCGCCGACGGCGATGTGCTTCATATCGTCAGCCTCGGGCACTTCATCAACGCTGTAGATTCGGTGGCGACCTGGACGATCGTGGGCGGAACAGGCCGATTTGCGGGCGCGACCGGAAGCGGTACGGCCCTCAACCTGAACTTCGGCGCCACCATCACCCTTTCCGGGACCATCTCGACCGTAGGATCGATCGGCGGATAGCCCGAGACGCCCGCCATGGGCTGTTGCCTAGCTAGCCGGTCCGGGTTCAAGGACGGCTGGCCGGGCAAGGCGCCGTTTCCACCAGAGCCAATCCTTCAACTTCAGGGCCGGGCGCTCGATGAGGAGCGCGCTAGCGACGGCCAACGGGATCACGATCAAGAAGGTTTGCTCGACGATCCTGTCCAGTTCCATGTGCGGGTGCGCGACCTGTAAGACCACCATCCAGTGGTACACGTAAACGCCGTACGAGATATCGATGGGTAAGCGCCATTTCATTGGCGGTCCGGCGAAGCCGGTCCAGACGAGACTTGCGATGAGCAAACTCTGGTGGAGATATTGGAGGGTGAAGGAGTCGGCCCGGAAGGGGTAGTAGGCGAGGAGAACGACAAAGCTCGCCAACGGGATCCAAGGGTTGACTTTCAGCCGGTCGCGGTAGATGTAGAGCAGGTTGCCGATCAGAAACGCGGAAGGCAGCATGGCCACGTTCGTGCCGTAGTTGCTGAGGTGAGGCATGATCCAGGCTTCCACCACAGTGGAAACCGCCCACATGGTCCAAAGGAGGGCAGGTTTCTTGTATGCGCCGAGCAGGAACAGAGCGGCAACGCAGAAGTAAACGACTTCTTCGGCCGCTAGCGACCAGAGGACCGGATCCTTGCCCTCGCCGCGAACGAATCCGAAGGTGTACCAACTGGTTAGGGTTGGACCGATATATCTCGCTCCATAGAGCGCGGCCACTATAGTCAGCGCTGCCACGAAACCGGGCATCACGCGCAGAAATCGCTTCCAGAAGAAATGGCCGGTTCCTTTTGAGGACTCGAGGCTGGGCGGAATGACGAATCCTGATATCCCCAGGAAAGCGGGGACCATGAAAGGGAGGTCGTTATAAGGCAGCCCGGTGGAGTGCCAAGCGTGGAACCACACCACCGCGAGCGCCAAGTAAAGTCGCAGGTAGTCGAAGTTCGGATAGCGGCGAACGTTCACCTAGGTTATGCTATCACGACTGCAACTTCGGGCGCTTTAAAGAGCAGTTCCGGGTGCACATAACCTGAATGCTCATCCATCGCTTAAGGCGTGTTAGCATTCGATCGAGCGAGTTAGGAGCAGCGGACCCAACAAATCCTTCACCTGTGGCCCCAGGGAGTATCGAGGAATCGTAGCGGAATTCTCTCCAGCGACAAGACGGCGGTAGATTTCAGACAGTTCGGAGTGCCGGCGATTCCAATCTTCGTCACACCAGAAGATTCCCTGTGGATCAAGGGTCCATTTCCGATGATCGTCTTCCTGTAGGAGGCAATCCATGCCCCAACCCATGCAGTCCCAAGCGGGAAACCAAGTGAAGCCTCTCATCATGGAGGGCCCGACCCGAGTCTCCAGATCTTCACATTCTTCGACCATGTACTTCAGCCACATTATTCGATCGCGAATACTCCCTTGAATGTTGGTTTCCGAGAGCATGACTGGCAGGCCAAGCCTGTCAATGTACTCGTGGGCTATCTCACAAAATCCCATCGGAGCGGCACTGGGAGCTTTTGCCCTATCGCTGTGGAATCGGTCTTCCTCGCACAGTGGATAGTAGTTCAAACCCCGGACATGGATGGTCGCTGGGTTGTCCCTGTACCACGAAAGATCCTTTTCAGAGAAACCATTGCAAATCAAGAATCCGCTCATCGTCTTTGAAAGCTTTCTTCCTAAGAGGAGTTCATCGAAGACAAAACGCAGGTCGTTTAGAAACATGCAGCATTCCCTTGAAGCGGAGTCGAGGGGGTGGTGTCGTTGCGCGGTATCGATATGGACAATTTGTTTGCCACGCATCGAAAGCGCTTTTATAGCAAGACTGGTTCCTTTAGCGACGATCTTAAGCATGTCAACATACGATTTCAGGCTGCTGCGATAGGGATACCACCAACCCCGGCGTGAGCAAAAATCGAGCGTGCAAGTTGGTTCGTTGTTTGGGGCATATCGTTGAATTTGAGGGTACCGATCTGCAACGTTAGCCACAAAGGCAGGGTACGCCACCTGAAATTCGGGGTTTAGGAAGCCTTCCGAGAGCCATTGAGGGAACGATGTATGGTGGAGGGTATCCGCCAGGATCTCCAAGCCACGGTCATCGGCCGCTTTTACAAAAACGTCTAGAAAGGACCAGTCGTAGGCACCACGCACTTTTTCGATGCGGTGCCAAGGAAAGGGATATCGAAACTCCTTCACGCCCAAGCTCTTTATGAGGTCCAGGTCCGCCTCGAACTGTTCGTGATGCAGAGTTACCTCTAGGGTGTCTCGATCTAGCTGGGGGGCATACGTTCCCTCCACTCCAATAAAGAAGTCCATCTTGTTTCTAGCTCCATAGAGCCGAAACCTGAAGGGTGGTGCGCACGCCTCCAGAATTAATAAAATCTAGAGGGTTCGCTCTGCTGGCGTGAGGCTCATAGTCCTGACTGGACGCAGCTTATGTCCGGTTCCACGCTCAATGTAGTGGTTTCCAGGTACGAAGTAATTGATGGAACAATCTGTGTCCCACGATTAACGAAGGTTGTGCTGAGACGAGAGCCCTGCCAAATGGCTCCCTGAACCGGCTGCGGCCATGTTGCGTCCGAACTCCTTGAACGGCACAAGGACTTTCCATGGGAATCAAGGCTTGATCGCAAATCAGACTCGGCTGGCCATTACCGGCGGAAGGGGAACCCTTGGCCGCGCTTTTGGAAAGGTTTGCGTGGCGAGAGGCATTGAGCATCGCGTCCTTTGTCGCGAGGAGATGGACATTGCTAGCCAAAGGTCTGTTCTTTGTGCTCTGAAAGAGTTCCGGCCGAGCGCCGTGGTCAACACGGCCGGCTATGTGCGGGTTGACGATGCGGAGAGTGACGCAAGGGCCTGCTTTCGGGAGAATGCGGCCGGTGTTGCCGTCCTCGCTCAGGCCTGCTCGGAGATGGGCATAGGCCTCGTTACCTACTCCAGCGATTTGGTGTTTGACGGACAAGCAACCGCTCCTTACGATGAAGGGGCAGTGCCTCATCCGCTCTCGGTCTACGGAATGAGCAAGCTGGAAGCAGAGAGATCCGCTCTCGGCACAATGCCTGGAGCCCTTGTAATTAGAACAAGCTCTTTCTTCGGGCCTTGGGACGAACACAATTTTGTGACGAACGCTCTGCGATGTATCCGGCGGAGGGAACCGCTCCGAGTGACCCAGGATGTTGTCGTTTCTCCTACCTACGTTCCCGATCTCGTGAACGCTTCTCTTGATTTGCTGCTCGAAGGCCGGGCTGGTTTATGGCACCTTGCAAACCGTGGTGAAGTTAGCTGGTTTGAGTTAGCCCTGATGGTGTCGAATAAATTTGGGCTGGACGATTCCGTCATCACGCCTTGCGTCCAAAGAGATCTCGATCTAAAAGCCCCGCGCCCACCCTACAGCCCCCTCACTAGCTTCAAGACACAGACCATGGGAACCTTGGAAGATGCATTGGACAGATACGCGGAGGAGCTAGAGGTTTACTAATCTCATGGAGATCCGAATGCGGATCCTTTATATTGTCTTTGCGAAGAACCAGCGAAGTAAAGCCTTCGGTCTCTTGCCATCGCGGACGCAACGAGCATTGCACCCTGCAGCCAGCGGGCCTCAATGAGATCGTCCTGCCATGTGAATTCCGGCCAGTCCACCTGCTGCCAATTGCATAGAACGAACTGACCGCACGATGCCAATTGGGACGTGCGGCCTAACGATACTTACCAACAATTTTCGCAAACTTTTCGATGCGATTATGCAGATCTTGGAGGCTCATGCCTTTGCCATAGTGAACGTAGGCGTTGACGTGGATGCGCTCGATCCCGGAAGGGCTTATCCAAAAGAACTCCATTTCTGGCAATCCTTCAGCCTTCAGTTTGTCGAGAATTGCTTCGCGGTTCGCGCCTTCGAGCAAAGTAATTTGAGCGTTTAGCCCAACTCCTTCGCCGTTGACCACTTCGGAAACGTTGGGATGAAAGAGACTGACTCGCGTGTCGCCTAACTCAATCTGGTGTTTCCATCCGCCCGTTGAGCCTCCGCTAGCCCGATTTTTCCACCCCCAGACATCGTCGGTCAGATAGACGAGATCCTCGGTCGTAAGGAAGTCAAATATCGTTCCCATGTCGGGCTTGGCGGAGCGAGGCAACGTGAATTCTGGGAACCCTTCGGAGGGATTCAATCCCACAATAGACGCACCCTTGAGCTCGTTCCAGTCAGCTCGAAGCAGCGAACCGCATTCTTCCGGAGTCGTATCCTTTCGCATGGGAACTTTCGCGGAGACCTCGACATCTCCGTCGATGCGAACGTAATAGTGAAGACCAGTCGGCTCGAATTGCCTCCTGCTGAAATCATCCAGCGCGCCTTGGGACACATGTTTAGAAGGCCGGTAGATTCGCCAAAGCGTTAAATAGCCGAAATCGGGGCTCTGAGGGATGTAGCCCGCACGCATGGTTAAGCCTTCTTTGCTCAGCAGGCTCCCCTTGCCCTCGCTAGGTTGCACCGACCAACCGGCCGCCCAGATCAGCTTAAAGACCCGAGTGTCGGACGCGGTGGACGCTTGTACGCACGCCGTCATTTTCAGACAAGAAGCAGCAACAAGAAACGCCAACATACAAATTGGACGCGCTCCGCGGACCGTTCGTCACCCGAGCACATCGAACTGCTTGGGGGGATGCCGCTTCCTGTGAGGATCTGCCGTTCTGCTTTCACGGAGTCGTTCGGGGTTCCTAGCTTTGCCGCTAGATTCCGCATTGGACTGCACCGAGTTGCACCACTAGTAACAACATTTCTCCCAACAATTCTGACCGGATCTGAACGCCGCCAGTCGGTCAACTCTAAAATGGAAAGCGGTCTTTTAGTTCGTTGTACAGGGTAGTAGCGCGGGCCACCGTCACTTCGGAGTCAATGACAACGTTGGCAAGTTCGCGTTGCAAATCCTCTGATGATAGAGTGAACAGCCGATCGCCGATTGCGGGCCAACCGTAGTAAAGCAGAGTTCTGGCATGGTGGACGCCCGGTTTTTTCGATGCGACAAACTCGCTTAGGCTGGTGCCCACTTCGGGGTTGTCGAACCAGCCTAGGAAAGCGAGACCCATTATGTCGCCCAGTCCCCTGCCAAGGAAAAGAGAAGATGCGACATTGGCCACCAGATACTCCGACCACAGATTGGCCGTCGTCATCGCCGGACGCGGTTTCAACTTTGAGAAAAAGTACGATGTGACCCATAGGGATTGCACGTACCTGCCCGAAGCCTCCAGCACACTAATGCCGACCTTGCTTCCAAGTCGCATCACCCAGTGCCGCTTTGGATGCACCATGATCACGCACTCCAGTGGACGATGCCCGAAGGTCCGCGTTGCGAAACTAGGTAGCCAGGCCGCGAGGTCTTTGGCGAACAGTTTGTCCGGCCACCTCTTCTTCATGAATTTGTCTAGTTCTGCGACCTTCATCAACCCGAAACCAAACTCGAAGGTAACTGCAACCGACGGTTCCATATCTGACATGTCTCCCTTGGCGGTTGTCGCGCTTGCCCGAATCGAAATGCCGTCGCTTACAGTACCGAGAGTTCGTTGTTGATTTCCGTCGCCTCTTAACTCATCCACTTCATCTGCCCCGTCAATCGATTCTGCGGTCCCAGGGAAACGGGAATGTGTAGGAATCACATGGCCACGTTCAAATGAACCCAGCCAGATTCAATGTTTCCGTCTTGAACCGGACCTTACCGCATTAACACGCGCTTCACGTCCCAACATTTCTCCCAACATTTAGCCACAACGAAGAAATCGAACCCCATCCTTTCTCACCTTCCTTTTCATCCGATTCCCCAAAAAGCGAAAGCCGACAATGTCCTCCTTCTATAAGTACGGCAGACAGTAAAGAAAGCCTTCTTTTGAGCGGTCCAGAGCGACTCAACGCTCTTTTTCTCAATCTTGCCCGGATTAAGCAAGTGTGTTGCGATTTCGTCCGCAGCTTTCAAGGTTTCTCACCGTCCATCTGCTGCTCGGTAGTGTCCCATCTGCTCGTTAATACTTGACATAAATCCATGCAATAAGTACAATACACATTGATCTGTTAGCTGCAGGGAGAGAATTGGTGAGTTGTGTAATGACAAATTTGTGTTATCGATCGATTTTTAGCGACTCGGTGAATCGCATCGGCCGCAGGGTCTGGATCCTGTTGGGCTTCGTTACGCTGAGTACCATCCCAGCTTGGGCTGGGTCGCCTCCATGGGCAACGGACTGGGCAAGGACGGTTGCGTTTCGGTCTTTCGTATCGCGCCTCAGCTTTAACTCGACATATAACGAGACTTCCCGCAAGACCGAGATTCCGAGACTACAGCTCTCCTATGGCGCATCGCCCACCACCGAGCTGATTATTCGATCGAGCGATATTGATGTGCGCAAGAACTTGCAGGATCATCGTTCGATAAGTGACACTTCGCTCGGCGTTAAGCACCGGTTTATTGATGACTCAAAAGCTGGTGTCCAAATCGGCGCTAGCTACTTTCTGAGCGTTCCTACCGGCAGACCCTCCGTTGGAACTGGTACAGGAACTTACGATTCGACCGTATCGCTCCTCGCGAGCAAGCGGTGCGGCTCGAGCCAGATTTCAATGTCGAGCGGGGCCAATTTGTACGGTCGACGCTCAACAAACCTCACGAATGGATTCGTCGGTCTGCTGCTTACCGAAGACACTCGTAATAAGGACACGGTTGGAATCGAGGTGTTCGCAACCGGCCCCCAAAAGCGCAATGCGCGTGCGGACGTTGCATCAGGAATTGGAATCATGCATCCCATCAATCCTTCCGAGATGGCATTGCTAAGAATCGGACACAGTTTTGAAGGCTTTTCTACCCTCAACGTGTATATCGGCTTTCAAAAAAGGTTCTAATAGCCTTTCGCTTTGATGGTCTGATCTTTGCCAAAAACCACTGACCGTTAACAACGACATAGGAAACCATGAAAAATCTTTTGGGAAATAAATGTTCGACTAAGGAGCAATCAGGAGGTACTGAAGAGTCTCTGGGCCTCGTCTCTCGCAGAACGGTTCTTGCCGGGGTCGGAGCCGGCTTGGCAGCGATTGCGTTGCCTGTTAAAGCCAGTGAATCAAAGTCAACCCCAGAGTCGGCAGTTAGCTCGGCAAGCGAACGTGGACAGCATCAACCTTGGACTCTTCCTATCGCTTTCTGAGGACCTCACAGGCGTCCGGCCGTTGTCACGAAAACTTGCCGCAGAATACTTTGTTCGGTGGAAATCGCATCCTTTAGTGGTCGATTCTGTTCAGGACATCTTGAACACCTATGCCGACATTATTAGCCTAGGTGCTGGCAAAGACGTGACCGGAGCAATTAATAGGCGTCTCGTACAGGATCCGGCCAACCAAGCAGCGACGCAACTACTTATTCTGCTTTGGTACGTTTCGGCCATTCCCCTGCATCCATCGTCCGGAACGGACGCCACACTCTGGGAATACGGAACCGAAGAGCAATACACCAAGGCGCTTATGTGGGAAGTCGCGGGAGGTCATGCTCCCATGACGACGCCGAGCCAATGGACTGATCCACTTTGAGGTCTTTATGACGAGAAAGCACAAAATTGAATTTGATGTCGTGATCGTAGGAGCCGGGATGGCGGGCGCAATGGCAGCCTACAAGTTGGCAATGCGTGGCGCTAAGGTTCTGATGCTGGAAGCGGGAGACGAAGTCAAATCGAGAGAGAAACTCGTCGACATGTATGCGAGGTCTTCTACCAAGAGTCCCGATTCACCCTATGACGGGCTAGTGGCGCCCCAACCAGATGACGACAAGAGTGGACTCCAGTATTACGACGAACCGCCAACTGCACTGTTCAAAAGTTATTACGAGCGCCTCGTAGGCGGTGCCACCTGGCACTGGCAAGGGATCAACATTCGTATGCTTCCGAACGAATTCAAGATCAACACGCTTTATAACCCATCTGGCTTGAAGAAAGGATATTTTGATTGGCCACTTTCATACGTTGACCTCGAACCCTTTTACTGCGATGCGGAAAACGAAATGGGAGTTTCCGGGAGCGACGAAGAAACAGAGCGCATCTTTAAAAAGCTATTTGGCGCTTATCGATCACGACCCTTTCCGATGCCGCCTATTCCCGCAAGCTATATGGATAAGCAGTATAAGAGGGCCCTGGACGGAAAGATGTGGACCCCTCCCGGTGAGGCGTCTATTCCTCTGGCTGTAACGCACGTTGCGCAGGCCAAAAACTCAAGGATGTATGACGGTAGACCAGCGTGCGACGGAAGGGGATCTTGCATTCCACTTTGTCCAACGAAAGCAAAGTACGAAGCAATCGTCCATGTCGAAAAGGCGCTGAAAGCTGGTGTCTTGCTTCGCAAAAAGGCCGTCGTG
The DNA here is from genome assembly GCA_025363835.1 of Armatimonadota bacterium. Taxonomy (GTDB): domain Bacteria; phylum Armatimonadota; class Fimbriimonadia; order Fimbriimonadales; family Fimbriimonadaceae; genus JANYLD01. Next base: position 6,582 of record JANYLD010000412.1, on the reverse strand, counting down.
ACCCATCTTGAAGTCGACCCGGATGGTACGGCGAAACCACGCATCAGAGGTGTCCATTACATAACTTGGGATGGATCCCGCCACTTCGTATCGGGCAAGGTTATCGTCGTTGCTGCAAACGGAATTGAAACACCGAAACTTCTCCTGAGCTCACCCTGGGGAAACATAACCGTGGCGAATTCGAACAAAAAACGATTGGTTGGCAAGTATCTTATGGACCACCCCGTAAAGAGTTCCTTTGGTCTTGCGAAAGATCCCGTCTATCCGTTCCGCGGACCTTCCACAACTTCCGACATTGAAACGATGCGCGATGGTGTTTTTCGGTCAACGAGGGCGGCATTTAAGACAAGCCTTCGTAACGACGGATGGTTGCTCGGCCCAGGTGCGCTCCGGGGGAGCAAATTTGCCGCGCCGAATGGGCCCTGGCGACCGCAAGGGACCGTTCTCGACTTCGTCGTCAACGGCAACCGCTTTGGAGATGATCTTAGGAATCAACTAAAAGACCATGCATCTAAACAGATATTGCTCAACAGTGCGACAGACATGCTCGCGTACGAGGAAAATGCAATCACCTTGTCGGATTACAAAGATCGGCAAGGTATCGCTCGACCGAAGATTTCATTTTGCCTAGATCCGATCAGTGACAACTATTGCCTCAATGCGTTCAAGGCAATCTTCTCATTTCACGAGTTTGTTTTCGACGCAATGGGAACAGCGGCAGACGATAGACATCATCAGCTGGACAAAAGCAATCAGGTTTCTTTGGCCGCAGGATGGGGAGGGTCTGGTCACATTATGGGAACGACCATAATGGGCAACTTGCCCGAAAACTCGGTGGTGAACTCATACGGCAAGAGTTGGGACCATCCAAACCTTTTCATCCTGGGAAGTAGTGTGTTCCCGAGTAGCTCGACTGCAAACCCCACGCTCACTATCGCTGCTCTCACGCTGCGCTCGATTAATGAGATCGAACTCGCGATCCGCGAGTAGATCATCATGCAGCCAAGAGGGTGAGTACATCAGACCTACCCTCTGCAACAAAGGGCTCCGCCTTAGACTTGGGAATTGTAGGGACCTGAATTTTGTTGCATGTAGCCGTGAAAGGACTCGAAAATTCCAACCATCGGGAGCGTGTAGGAACCTCTTTTTTGGATTCTCTGGCTAGGTTTCCAGGGCCGTTTTAGGTTCAATTTTCCGCACTCGACCGAAAACAGGACGCAGACCGAATCCCAACATTTCTCGATGTATCGGGGTTAGATGGCAATTATTTCCCTCACAGATCAGCTAGCGAGCGGGCGTGCCCGCGCTGGGTCGTAGATCAAATTCGTAACGCGTCCCGCCGGTTCGCATCGGGTGAACCGCAGCAGTCGGTTGGAAGTTGGGGAAACTCCTTTGGTGGGCGGCAATTGCACTACAACCAGGCATATCGTCTCGCCTGGCAGTTCTAGGTAGAAATAGCGGCGCGGTTCCTCCACACGTCTACTGTATCACGTCTTTCGGGTGCTTTTTCCCGGCCTGTCAAGAGACCACTCAACCTCGGCTCTCTTGACCTTGTCAACCCTGCGGAGCACCCGAAGGGCTTGGGGTTTACAAGGTCAAGAGTGGCGAGCACAATCGGATGTTCAGGCCGAGAAAAGGCATCTGCGAGGTAAGCATTCAGAAGGTACAGTCGGTTGGTCCGTGGTGAAAGCGATCAAGCTGAAGAACGTCGAGGTCGAGTCGGCGTCGGAAATAGTTGTCGAAGCGCTGAAGCTTCCGAAAGGGTGTTGGTTTCGGGGCTCCGCCAAGTATCCCGAGAGCCTTAGGCCATCACTCTACCGGCATCCAACTGCGAAAACAAATGAGGATCGCGAGAAGCTGGAACGAGAGTTGATCGACTGGTTCAAGGAGAGGAGCGTCCCTCACGTGGGGAACCAGCCGAGAAACGACTGGGAAGCCCTGTTCTTGATGCAGCACTATGGGTTTCCGACGAGATTGTTGGATTTCAGCGAAAGTCCCTTGGCGGCGGCTTATTTCGCTGTCGTCGATGGTATTAAGAACAAGACAGATGCGGTGATATGGGTCTTGGACCCAGTAGCTTGGAATGAAGCCGCACTGGGTCGTAAGACGGCTTCGATGACCCCGACGATTAACAGCACGGATCTCAAGGGCCACCTGCCGGTAACAAGCGACACGAGCACGGGGCGGGTGGAGCAGGCGTATCCAGCGGCCATGCGCGGCATTCACAATTCGAGTCGCATTGTCGTCCAACAGGGTGTCTTCGTAATTTTCGGCAACCTGAGCGAACCTATGGAAAAAATGTACCTCGATAAACGATTTCCGGCAGGTTGCCTCTTTACCCTGACGGTCCCTGCATTAAAAGCGGAGGGTGTCTTGGAAGAATTGCAGCGCCTAGGCTACTCGGACGCTTTCATGTTTCCAGGCTTGGATACGCTGGCCAGGTTGGCGAAAGCGCAATTGGGATTTTAGACGATGTTCACGATACAAGCTCACGATAGTAAGCCAATTACGTGGTGGTATGCCCGGCGAAACGAGATTGATTTTGACCCTCCTTACCAACGGAAAGGAAGGGTCTGGGGGGACAAAAACAAGGCGTTCCTGATCGACACGGTCTTAAATGGCTATGACATTCCAAAGCTTTACATGGCTGATTTCAGATGGTCAAGTTCGGAGATCAACCCCAAAGGACTCAATTACGCTGTCGTTGACGGGAAACAGAGATTGGAGGCCCTATTTGATTTTATCGAGGGACGGATTCTGCTAGATAAAGATTTCGAATTCTTAGGGGATAAATCAGTAGCGTTGGGTGGCATGTCGTATCGAGATTTGAAGTCGACATTCCCGGCCGTCGCTGAAGTGTTCGACACGTATACGCTCTCCGTGGTTAGCGTGATCACGGACGAGCTGGCGAGGCTGAACGATCTGTTCGTACGATTGAATACCAGTAAGCCGCTCACAGGCGCCGAGTTGAGGAACGCGATGGGAGGTGTATTGCCCGGATTGTTCAAGCGGATCGCTTCAGATTCTTTCTTTACCAATGCAACCAGATTCAAGAAGAACCGAGGAGAGGACCTAAACGCTGCAGCGAAGCTATTACTACTGGAATTTCGTGGCAAGGTTGTCGAGACGAAGAAAGCTAATCTGGATCGGTTCGTGCGGGAAGCGGTCGAAGCTGAATCGACACAGTTCGAATTCGCAGTCAAGCGAGCCCTCCAGGTGCTGTCGCGGATGAAGAAGGTCTTCGAGCCGAATGACCCTTTGCTGTCGAGCCCCAGCTCGGTTCCGGTCTATTACTGGCTGATTCGAGACTTGCCCCAAGATCAATTGGGGTCTGTACGGTCAACGTTGGTTGCGTTCGAGAACGCCAGGAAGATTGTTAGGAGGAAGACGAGGCAAGGGGAGCCTCTTGCGGAATCTGACAGCGCTGCTGAAAAGTACAACCTATTATTAAGAAGCCTGGATGATGCTGCAAGTCTTAGGGACCTCGTGCAGATATTGAGAGAACGGGTGACGACTGAAGGCTCGGGCGAGTCAGGTGAAAAGTGAGAGCGTTTCGATAAGATTTCTGAAAGGTGTTGCGGGCTGACGACCGTCAGGTGTAATATTCGCTAGGGAATATGGAAACCATACGGTCGGATGATTGGTTAACTTCGCAACGCGCTGCGCAATTGCTCGGCTGCACGGTCCAACATGTTAGACTTCTGATTCGAAACGGGAAGGTAGCTGGTCAGCGGTTCGGCCGCGATTGGATGGCGGCAAGGCAGTCTGTAGAGGATTACGGTTCACGGCGTTACGAAAAGCCTGTCGGTGCAAGGGCCAAGACGGTGCACGAACAGAGAGCGCTATTCGATGATCCAGAACTTCATCCGGTCGTAAACGTTTCGAGCGTTCCGCAGCGGAGCCCCTTCCGATATCCAGGCGGTAAGACTTGGCTGATTCCTATTGCTCGCCTATGGCTCGCGAGTTTGGGAGCGAAACCTAAGACGTTGGTGGAACCGTTCGCCGGCGGCGGCGGAATCGGATTGATGGCCGCGTTTGAAAGCCACGTGGCGCGGTCCCTCCTGGTGGAGTTGGATGGTGATGTAGCCGTCGTCTGGCGGTGCATGGTAACAGGCAACGCGGCCGAGCTTGCGGAGAGGGTTCGGAGGTTCGTTTGCGATGATGCAAGCGTCCGTGAAGCCCTCGCGATGCCGACGGAAGACGAAGTTGGGCGGGCCTTCCAAACTTTGTTGCGAAACCGGGTTAGCCGTGGTGGAATCTTGGCTCCCGGAGCTGGTTTCGTGAAACGGGGCGAGGCTGGCAAGGGAATAGCTTCACGGTGGTATCCGGAGACGCTTGCTGGCAGGATCGAGGCGATTCGCGACCACCGAGAGCGGCTAATGTTCCGACAGGAAGATGGGTTGGAGACAATCTGCAGTTATGCAGCAGATCCTGAAGCGGCGTTCTTCGTTGACCCTCCGTATCCGATCGCCGGGCGCAGGCTGTATCGGTTCTTCAAGCTGGATCACCGAGAGTTGTTCGTTCGCCTCGCCTCCGTTAAGGGGCCCTTCCTCGCGACATACGACCAGAGCCCAGAAATCCAAACGTTAGCCGAAGAATTCGGATTCGCTTGGAAGTTGGTTCCGATGAAGAGCACTCATCACACCCGAAAGTTCGAGTTGATCATAAGCCGGGATGTAGGTTTTCTTTCTGGAGCTTCTTAAGAAGTTCCTTGTGCTTACGGTCGAGTCCGTCTAACTTCTCGCGGATTCGATCTTCAAACTCGGGCAAGGATACGGGGCGACCGGCAGTTAGCCCCTCAACTGCTCGTTCAAGTGTCGTATAAACCACTTCCTTAAAGATGAGATCGGCTTTGTGACCCTTGTCTATGAGTGCGACGATGACCCAAGCGATATCCGCGTTAGAAGGTTCCGATACGGTGTCCATTGAGCCGAGCGCGGCAAAGAAGGACTCGTCGACTACTACGGCCATCTTCTTGCCCCACCTTCGCAGCGTCGGCACCTTGACTTGAAGTTGCGGCATAAGCCGTTTGGGACCGCTGCTACGGTAATCGGGACGGCGGCGACCACCTGGAACCGGTAACCCTGGACCCGTGTGTTTGCCGATTGCCAAGAAGTCGGGCCCCATCTTTGCACCACTGAAGTACACCGCTTGGTGCTCGACCGCGCACCATAGGTTGGTGTCGGGGTTTCGGAGGATTAAGTCGATTCGGCCAACATCGCTGCCTGGGTCTGCGTCCCTTGCCTCGAGGTCATCGGCAACTTCTAGGTCAATCTGCTCGTTCGGCTGCTGCTGGGCAGCCAATTCGGAGGTGAGAAAACCAACCTCTCGGATGACTTCCGGTTCTTTGGTTCCCAATAAACGAGCTGAAATGGCTTCCTCGACGTCGCTGCCCAAGAACCGGCTCGGACAGGCGACCCGGAGTTTGCCCGCATTGCCCGAGGCTGGTCTAGCCGATCCATCCCCGGATGTAACATAGGCTCTGAATGAGCAGACTCCCCCAGCCTTGTTGCAGGGCTGCGCAAGACCGTCAACGGCCGGTTTGAAAGGGCAAGGCATCCGGGTCTTCGCTTGATGGAGGCTGGAAAGTCGCGACCGCTTGTTGGGCTGGAGGCCGGTGAGGAGGTATCCGTACCATTCACCAACACCAAAATTCGGCACTGAGCCTGCAGGTTGCTTCCTTGCCACTTTGGAGCAGGATACTCCAGGCCCCTTGCCAGCGAAGGTGTCGGCCAGAGCCTGGAAGCTGCAAATGGTGGGAACCGCGTCGATGGGGCCAGCCGTAGCCGTCCCGACGCAGGAGGGGATCATCTGAAATGGATGGGATGGGTTGTGCCCTGGAAGTTCAGTCGATCAGGTGTAAGCGGCTGAGTCCCATTGGCGTGGGCGGCGACCGATGGAGCGGAAGGCTTGGCCGGCGGCGAAGCGGTCAATTAGGCCACATGACAGGTGTAAGGATCATTTGCTCTTGTCTCGTTTGGAAGGGACCCTTTGGGAAGGTATCCATGAGAGCTAATAGCATCGATCCTGCACCGGCTCGGGTTTGCTCGCTGGAACGGCAATGGCTGGAAGCTCAAGCGATACCGCACAGTCGGAGCGCACGAGCCATTCCGTGCCCCAGCGGAGTTGACCGTTCTGGTACTCAATACCAGCCCAAACTACTCCGCCGCAAATCATGCCACAGATTTCGCACGGCTCGTTGTCGAGCGCGATCGGAAGCCACCAAGGGGTAGACGTTGTCCTACGTGATTCCATGAAATCCAGTGTAAGATCAATTTGTAGCCAGTGGAAACATGAATAAGCTAGCAATAATACTAGTTGTTAATTGTAGACGTTCTTGCGCTAACATTCGACTCGACGGGCAAAAAATTAAAAGAGAAGAGGTTGGGAAGCCTCGAAAAACTAACAAAACCGCGGGCCAAAGTGGGACACCAAGATAGATCCTACAGAAGGCTGACAAACATTAAATCTAAGTGGGGCGGCGGACCTGCGAAAAACTAACATTCCCGAAAAGGCCCATACCAAAAGCTACGTCGTGCATGCGTAACCAGGATTAGCTGGGGCACGGTGCGTGGCCAAGTG
>JANYLD010000324.1 GCA_025363835.1 Armatimonadota bacterium | reverse complement strand
GGAAGAAGTTGTCGGGCTAAAGCCCTCGGTCAAAGCGGCGCTAAAGACACCGCACTCCATATGGTGCCGCGTCTCCACCTCCTTCCGCATTCCGACTTAACTTCCCGCCGTCGTCAACCGATCCACCCCAGGAACATCCGGAGAGAATCCGGCGGGAGCGTCCGAGCCGTTGTAGAACGTGCAATCGGTGATGCCGCCTTCATGCGGTGTCGAGTCCTTCCGGCAACCCTCAGTCGCCACCAAAGAGTCGCCAACGGAAACGAGGTAGGGAAGCGAGTCCGAGAGAACGACGGTCGAGACGCCGGCCACGACAGTGTAGGACTTGATGCGCATAGGCGCTACTTTGGAGTTCCCGCCCGACGCGCCCAGAATCGTCCCGTTGGTCAGCGTCCGGTTTGGAGTCAAAGAGAACGCAATCGTCAGCCCATCAGCAGAGATTGAGGTCACCGCCACCGAATGAGTGATCGGAGTGGCGGTGCAGCCGGTGCAGTTGAAGTTCTGAACTCCGAACTGCTTATGGCAGTTCTGGGTGATGTAAAGCCCGTACTGGATCGCGGCCCGCTGCATGAGGGATCGGAACTCGAAGGAGAATGCGGTTTGAGACAGGATCTTGATCTCTCCCAGCTCGCCGGTCGCCAAAGTCTCCTGTCCGGCAGCCAGGTCGGAGGGGAAGACGTTGAAGATCACCGCCTTAGCGCCGCTGAACAGGAACCGGGCGTCGTCGGCCGTGACCGGCCGGCCTAGAGCCTGCAAGTACGCCCCGAGAAGTCCCGTGACCGTAAGCGTGATCACCCCCGTCCCAATCTGCGAGGACACTTCCGTTATCTGGGCGATCTCGTTGGGGTCATAGGCGACGCCGAGATAAGTGAAGAAGTCCGACCACGTGCTGAAAGCGAGCTGAGACGAGTCTCGGAGCGTGATGAGAACGCAAGTGGCCGAGCCGACCCCTGCCTCGATGTTTTGTTGGTAAGCGGTTGACAGAGGTTTAGGCATGGGAACTCAAAGGAAGGCGGAAGGATGAAGGCGGAAGGCGGAAGGCGGAAGGATGAAGGCGGCAAATGCGCAGATCCTACGAGCCGACAGGGATGGAAACACGAAGAACACTAAGAACCACAAAGATGCACAAAGGGCACGCGGCGGTGGGACTCAGCGTCTCGCAGGAGGATGCTAGACAGGCATGACCTCTTCGATCATCAGATTCTTGATGTAAAAGTTCGATCCCGACCGCTCGTTCTCGAGGGTTGCGGTGGGGAAGTAGATGGGGACGAAGAAGTAGCCGCTTGCCTGCAAGGAATGCCCCGCGGTTGGCGCGTGGCCGGAGTGGAAGGTTACGATTCCGGTCGTGTTGTCAACGTCGTAGGTCGCCGGATCGAGGATGACGGCGGCGGTCGTATCGAGGATGGAAATCGCGAGGGTGGAAAGTGTCATGCCATCAGCGGTCTCCGGTCCTGCGTAGCCAGAAACCGGTCTCGTGATGGTGCGGTAGACGGAGTAGGACCCGGTGGACGATTGCTTGTGAAGCTGAAAGACGCGGTTGGTCCCATCCCCGGTCCCGACCGGCTCGTTCACAAGCTGATTTTCCTTGCAGTCCCAAAAGAGGCACCCGTATCCGAGTTGAACGCAGGTGTCCCCAGGCTGGTCGGCGGCTTGCCTTGATTCCGCTGCACGCGGAGGCATCGCGATTGAACGAGTTCTAGGGCGCTCATGGCTGATTGGCCTCCATTCCAGCGGTGCTAGGTTTGTGATGCGGTGGCGACATCGTGTTGAACAGCCAGAGTCCGACGAGGATGCCGGCCGCCATAGAGATGAGAACCAGGCCGAGAATCCCGACCTCCTGCTTGTCTGGGTCTTTCATAAGTGCTTCCTCCTCATTTGGGAGCGCGTTTGGGAGTGCGCGAGCTTGCTCGCGCTTTTGCCTTGCTCTTGAGGTGTCGTGATCGGTTGGTGGCGCGAAAAAGCGCGAGCAAGCTCTCGCACTCCCAAATTAGGCCCTGGATAGGTAAGCGTTAACCTTGATTCCGAACTTCTCAAAAGAGATCGGAATTGTCGCCGCGAGGACGATCGGCGAAACAAACTCCACCGCGTTCTGCGCGGAGATCGACTTCCTCACATATCCGAAGTCGACCCCGAAAGCGCGAAACTTAACTGCGAAATCACCGTAGATCTTTGCGTTCATTGTTTTTCCTCTTGCTTGTTATGTCAATCGTAAATCGTAAATGGCTTTGGGAGTGCGAGAGCTTGCTCGCGCTTTTGCAGCGCTTGGACTGGCCACGCTGCTCTTGAAGAAAACGGCAAAAGCGCGAGCAAGCTCTCGCACTCCCAAAGCCATTTACGATTTACCGTCTCCCACCCCGATCGCCTGCGACGTAAACACCCGCAAAACGATCCCAATCACCGCTTGAAGAGCGATGATAGATTTCAAAACTTGCGGGTCTGTAACGAGTTGGTTGTTCACCGTATAACCGGCAACCATCACAACTAGGGTGGCGATGTGAAGCCGCATTGTTTTGCTTGCATACCAAGGCTTCATCGTCGGCCCTCCCAGGACTCTCGCATCCACTTCACGTCATTCCTCGTGGCGGCCATGTCCGCAGACACCGACTCCCGCCATTGCTGCCATTCGAGCCTTGTCCGCTGCCGGTCCTGCTCGATCGCGGTCACTCGGTCGTCCAGATACAAAACCTTTAGTTGTAGAGTCGACGCCCACGCACCAAGGAGGAACGCTCCGGCCACGAGCGCCCGGATCCAGGACAACAGGCGATCCAGGGACTCTAACTGCGACTGCAACCGCGCAACTGTCTGCTCACTCATCCACATCACCTCGTAAAACTTTCTCAATCGCTTCCAGAATCCTATTGGTCCGTTCCACCACCGCCCGGTGACCATAAATAGCTCTTAATGAATCCAAATGTTCACCGCTAACGATAAGCAACTTTTCATCAGAACTGTAGCCGTAGTAGGTCATTTTCTTGGGAGCGTAAATCGTAAATCGTAAGTGGTAAATCGCCGGAGGGCAAGAAGGACAGTGTGTGGGGAAATCTTGCAGTTCGGGGTAATCGCACTAATGCTAGTCGACACTCATCCGGATGATTTACGATTTACGATTTACGATTTACAGCGAAGCATTCCACCACTCCCCGCCACAAACGCCATCCGTCTTAAGAAACCAGTAGTCCGGGTGCCGGGCATTTAAGCTCGCAATGGTGCGATGCAACTCATACATCCCTTCACCATCTCGATCTTGCGTCTGAGGCGAAGTGTTCGCTTCCAACGTAATCAAGCCGACCACGTTGCCCGAGTCATCCGTTGAGCGGCCTTTGACGAAGAACACGTGGCCATGAGCCGGGTCGTTAGAGTCCGTCCAGCCACCCAGAGCTCCGCACCAAGAAAGCAAGTCGTTCGGATCGTCGCTCAGCCGCCCCAGAGCCGCGAATGCGTGCTTCAGCGCCTGGGAGCCACCGGAATACGGAAATGGAACACACGCGGCGCGATTCCCAGCCGCCGCCTTGCGAAAGCAATGCGATACGGTCGCGGCGCAATAGGGCGAACCGATGGGCAACCCAAGCTCTCGATTGATCTCATCGATCACGGGAGAACGGTTGTTCCCATCGATCTCGTGGACGTCCTGGTCCACCAACTGCTGCATAAAATCTAGTGAGGTCATTTCTAATCTCGGAACTCGGATCGCCGATCTCGGATCTGTCGGAGAAGCCCATTTCCCTCTTTCCCAGATCCGCGATCCACGATCCGAGATTAAAAGGCCGGGGCCCCGGCCACACGCCGCCTTGCCGGAGAGCAGGCAAGGTCGAACACCGGGGCCCCGGAGTAGAGGAGGATCGCCCGTCTACGCGGGCTTTAGGACCCAAGTGCTTTCGGCCGGTCCCAAACCCAAAAGGGCCATCAGGAAACCGACCTCGTCAGCGCCCGCGGCCCTGAATCCGGGCCGGCCAAAAAGCACAAAAGCCGACTGCGGTTGGCGCAGTTCGGCTAGGGTCGATAAGAATGATACGGCACCCATTTCAACCATGCAAGAGCATTCGTTGCTGGCTTGAGCGCAAGAAAAGGTAGACGTGTGTCTGCTGTATTGGAAGGATGAAGGATGAAGGCGGAAGGCGGAAGGCGGAAGTCATCCTGCAACCCGGTCCGCAGACTTCAGTCTGGCCCGGAGAGCCCCGATAAATCAGGGCGGACCGGGTTGCAGCATGAATCCCGCGCTCCTTTGGTTCCGCAGATACGAGATTGAAGGCGCAAAGATGCAAGACGCGACACGCTTCGTCAGAGTTGAATCCCGAATGGGAGGCCCTAAGCCCTTAGCATTAAGCCTTGAGACCGGAAGCGGAGCCCTATCCGATCTCAAGGCTCAAGGCTCAACGCTAAACGCTTCCCACCTTCCGCCTTTAAAAAGGTAAACCTGCAAAAGTCCGATTTTGGAGGAAACATGAAGCTGAATACTTTACGTTTGAGCATCGGAGCAGCTACGCTCGCCGTTGCAGGCTCCTTGGTTGCGGGCGGGTACTACGCTACAGGCGAGTTTAAGGTCAATGGCAACAGTGTGAGCACCAACTTCATCACGGCCAACGGCAAAATCTACATGCCCGTCGCAGACGTAGCCTCGGCATTGGACATGCAACTGGTTAAGCACTCGAACACCAGCTACGAGCTCGTCCCCAAGGGGGGCGCCAATCAAATGAATGGATTGGAAGGGAAGATCGGCCAAACGCTCTTGACCAGCCATTACAAGATCACCTTCTCCAAATTCTTCACCACCGACCACTACACTAAACAGTTTGGACAGGGGACGGCGGACGCAGCCGAGGGCAAGACCCTGGCCATCGTGGTGATTCAGGTTAAGAACGCTACCAACAAGGTGCTTGGCATGAGCCTTGTCGGCGCGAAGACCGTGCTGACCGACGAGCAAGAGCAAACGTACGAGCCCTCGACGGGCGGATGGGCGGATTGGGTAAGCAGCAATCCTAACGTTCTGCCCGGCGCCGCCGCCAATTTTGCCCTCGTAACGCAGGTTCCAAAGGACGCGAAGCTTAAGGACCTGATTTACGAGATCGACAGCAACGTGCCCGGAGCACACCAGATCTTTCGAATCCATTTGAATCCCTAAGGAAAAAGGAATCTTCCCCCACCTGTGGGGGAAGGATGGGGCAAGCACGGCAAACGAGTAGCCGGGATGTCGAGCGCCAGCGAGACTCCGGATGAGCGCGCAAGCGCGACATCGGAGGGGGCAAACAGGGCTCAACTTGGAACCTAAAGGACAACCGTCCGCGTAACAACCCATCGAGGTGCCATCGATGACTGTATTTCGTGCCGCCGCCACCAGCGGTGTAGCCCTGCTTGCGGTTTCACCCATCCTCGCCACGACCAAAGAATTCGAGAGCCGGAAAGCCCAAAAGCCCCCAGAAATGACCCCCGGTCAGGCGCGTCAAAAGATCATCGATCTGAACAAGATGTGGGGCAAGGCGCGTGTATCCCTCGATAAAGCCACCTTTGATAAAACGCTCGCGCCCGATTTCTACGTGGAGGCTGACGGCCAAAAGCAGACGAGGCAAGAGTTCATCGACGAGATCTCCAAAACCAACACCCAGATCAAAATGGTCCGATTCGATGTCGACGTCCTCACCGTTGCCAAGAACGGCGACCACTGGGACGCGGTCATCCAGGAAAAGCTGGAAGGGAAGGGGAAGGGCAAAGACGGCAAGGAGCACCACCTCTACAGCCTATGGATCACTCGCGACGGCTGGAAGCCCACCGGCGACCAATGGCAAGCCCTATACAGCATCGCCATCGGCTACGAGAACTGGCGCGATGAGAAGCCACCAGTCGATCACTGGAACTGACCGACGGTACCGTCGCCCTCCAGGCGAGGTTCCTAACTTGGCCGGCGCCCGGCACGCCTATCGGGGGATGCATGCCTTTTTTTGCCACGGTCTCTTCTAGGCGTGCCTTGCTGGGTCGGCGCGTCGTCCGAGCACCCCGGAGGGGTTCGAAAAAGTAGCCGGGGGTTGAGCGTTTCACCGGAGTCCGCGGAGGTATCAACGCGACGCCCCCGGACAGAATGCCATTCAGAAACAACCCTGAAGGGGTTGCAGAGCCTTTGCCATCGTGCTGGAGGTCCGCAATAAGCGTCACGCCATGCGGGTCGCCATTGCGCGCGACCATGCCGGACATAATCGGGCGATGCAGATAAAGGACCGCATTTTCGTCGTCACGGGGGCATCTTCCGGCATCGGATTGGAGACGACTCGCGCTTTGACTGCGAAAGGAGGCATGGTGGCCTTGCTAGCGCGGAGCAAAGACGCTTTGGCGCACTTGGCGGCCGAACTGCCCGGCTCGATGGCAGCAGCCGTTGACGTCACCGACACCACCGCTTTCCGTCACGCAATCGAGCAAGTCCACCAACACTACGGCCGAATTGACGGCCTCATCAACAACGCCGGCCGCAGCTACGGCGCCACGATCGAAGAGATCGACCCGAAGATTTTCGATGAGATCTTCCACCTCAACGTCCTCGCCCCCATCATCGGCATGCAAGCCGTGATCCCGATCATGCGTAAGCAAGGCGGCGGATGCATCGTCAACATCAACTCCGGCACAACCTTCATGACCATCCCCGGCTACAGCGTCTACGCCTCCTCCAAGCGCGCCCTCATGGGCTTCAGCCAAACCGCAAGGGAAGAGCTCAAGGGCGACGGAATCGCCGTCAGCAGCGTCTACCCGGCCGTCACCGCCACAAACTTCGGAGTGAACCGAATGGGCAACTCCCCCCACGCGCCGAAGGCCGATTACTCCAAAGGAGACTCCGCCGCATCCGTCGCCACGTTTGTGGTTAAGGCCGTGGAGGAGGGCGAGTCGGACTACTTCGTGAACGACTACCTAAAGGGCTTGGCCGGCCAATAGTGCACAGCGACCGTCCCAATCCATCTGGGCAACTCGGTCCGCAGTGCTTCAGCCTTGGGAGCTGCTTTTTGGAGTGCGGCGTCTTTAGCGCCGCTTTTGCCGAGGGCTTTAGCCCGACAGATTGCTCCAGTTTGTAAGATGGGACGTCGTTCTTTACAAAGCCGGCGAATCCTGTCGGGCTAAAGCCCTCGGCTAAAGCGGCGCTAAAGACGCCGCACTCCATATAGGTTTGCGTCTCCTTCGCTAAACTAGCTCTCTTGAGTATCGAGTTGTGCATCGAATCGGGCGATGTCTTGGATTTACTGACCTCCCTAGTCGAGCGTTCTCTCGTCGGATTCGAGGAAGAAACGGGGCGGTATTCCGTGCTCGAAACGGTTCGTCAGTATTCGCGCGAGAACCTGGCCGACAGCGGGGAAGGGGAGGCTGTTCGGGAGAGGCACGGCGATCATGTTCGCGCGTTTGCCAAAGCGCTGCCGAGACCAGAGACCCTGGATGATTCGATGCGCATGCTGTCTCTCATCGATCAAGACGTGGACAACTTGCGCGCGGCGATCGAGCATTACCTTTCGGGCGGCCGATTTGGGGAAGCGGGTCGGATCCTGCGGCAGAGCCATATGTATTGGATCTGGGCCGGCAAGATCGAGGAAGTTCGTTCCTACTACCACAGAATCCTGGAAAGCGACGGTCACAAGCTCGGTCCTGGCGACAACGTTTCGGGGAGTGATGGGCGCGATCCCGAGTTAGACCGCGACGTAGCGGAGGCCTTGCTGTCGTACGGCTCACTCTACATGTTCGACGTCCATAGTGAGCAAGCGCTGCCAGATTTGGACCTTGCGTTGGGTGCCTGGACAAAGTTGGGCGTTCCGGAAAAGATCAGCCATTGCCATCGCCTGATGGGAAACATCCATCTGGCGGCGGGACGCTTGGACGAGTCGGAGCGGAATTATTTGAAAGCGTGCACATTCCATCCCGGTGGTAAGCCGGACGGCGCGCTCTTGAACAACCTTGGCTTGCTGGAGATCACGCGGAAGAACTGGTCCGCCGCTCGCGTCTTATTGGAGCAGGCGATGGAAGAGACGACGAGCCATCGGATGAGGCTGGCGACCTACGCGAATCTTTCGCGAGTCGCCTTCAGGCAGGGGCACTTGGATGAGACTCGAACCTTGATCCTCAAGCTTTTCGAGTGGCATGGTGAAACGTTCTCCCCCTTCGGGATCATACCGACGTTGGAGCGCGTCGCAGAGTACGCGTTGGCGGTGGGCCGCACTCAGGAGAGCGCGACGTGCTTGGGGTCGGCGCAGAGCTTGCGCGATGAATACCGGTTTGCGCGGTCGATGTACGAAGAAGAGGACTTCGACCGCATCCGCTCGGGGTGTCGGGCGGCGTTAGGCGAGGATGAGTTCGAGCTGCGCTACGCCGCCGGCGCCGCAATGAGCCTTCACGAAGCGTTCGATTCCGCGCGCATCGCGATGGGATAACCCAGACGAGCGCCCCGATTTCCTCTCCAAACCACATCCTCAAGCTCCGCCAATCACTGCTACGTAGGCACCCTGTAGCTCTAGGTGCCGAAAACCGGAGCCCCCTGTTTTGGCGGGCTTATTTCGCCTAAACTGGAACCCGGTGTTGGACTCACAAGTTAGCCTCGATAAGGAAGACGTTATCGTCCTCGTGGGTTCGCTCGTGGAACGCTCGTTGCTGGCCTACGACGAGGAAACCGGCCGCTATTCCATGCTCGAGACCGTTCGCCAATACTCGCGGGAACAGTTGCTGGGGGACGGCAGCGCAGCAAGAATTCGGGGAAAGCACCTCGAGGCGATGGTGGACTATATCGAAAGAACGGTCAAGCGAACTGATTCCGACGGTTTCCTCGCTGCCCCTGCTTTGACGGTCGAATTGGACAACATCCGTGCGGCGTGTCAACAGGCCATATCGCTCGGCCGTTACGATCTCATCGCGAAGATGCTGGGGGGCTTTCCAACTTACTGGTTTATCCAGGGCAACTTCGAAGAACCTATCTCCCTCCTGCGCCAGGCGCTAGAGCCCCATCTCGATGGAGATCTCGATAGGACCCTGGCTGATGCGCTGCTGCTGCTGTGTTACTTTGAAGGCGCCCAAGGCCTGTACGGCGAAGAGGAGGCGCATCTTCAACTAGCCATGCGGGCGTGGAACGAGTTTGGCGATGCGGACAAAATCGCCGAATGTCATCGTCTGATGGGAAATGTCTTGTTGGAAAGATCCGAGACCGCCGAGGCGAAAAAACACTACGAAGCTGCCTTTGAGAAGGTTGCCGGCCACGATCCGGAAGGCAAACTGCGATCGCGTCTGGGCGGAATAGCTCTCTTGGAAGGACAAGTTGACATGGCCGGCGATTTACTGGAGCAGGCTTTTGCCGCTGGCACACGCGAGAATAAGATCACCCCAGGTCTAAATTTGGCGCTGGTCGCCATCATTCAGGGGCGTCTGCCTCTCGCCCGAGAAGTCTTGACATTCCTATCTTCCGTTTTCGCCAGCACCAAGTCTCCTTACGGCCTCTTCCACTTTTCCCAACTGCTTGCCTGCTACTCCCTCGCAGTGGGCCGAACCGAGGCGACCCCTCAATTTATCGGGCTCTTGGACCGCCTCTCCGACGAGCTCGTCCTCACCCCCGCCTCATTCGAGGATGGCCTCCTCGAAAAAGCAAGTTCTGAAGCGACGTTGATCCTGGGCGAGGAGCGGTTCGAGTCCCTCGTGCAAGAGGGCCACACCCTGTCGTTCGCCGCCGCCATAGACTTGGCGAACAGTGTCCTCGCGGAACTCTGATTGGCCAGGCTCTTTCGACGCTACCGGTGTCGAGTGTAAGCCGAAAGGAAGCGCTTATGGAGTGCGGCGTCTTTAGCGCCGCTTTCCCCGAGGGCTTTAGCCCGACAAGGCTCGTGAACTCTGTCAAAGAACCGACGCCCCTTCAAGG
>JANYLD010000279.1 GCA_025363835.1 Armatimonadota bacterium | reverse complement strand
TGCGGCGTTGCGGCGGTCCGCAGGGCGGCGGTGCGGCGGGGTTTTGAAGGCAACCTCAACGGCACAACGGGCACAACGGGTTCACAACGTTGGACCGGCGCAAAGGGGCCAATTGCCTGGCAATAGTCCCAGGGGGCGGGGGGCGCAAACCAGGTAAGGTTAATTGCGGAGTCACCACGGATGGTGGAAACGGAGGTCGAGGCAAGGATGCCTCGCTCCGCCCTAAACGGGCGGGCTTCCGGGGCTCTCTGCGACTCACCGGCTACCTTCTTCTGACCCCTTCGGGGTCGCTGGTTTTGTACTGATTTGGACGCATCGCGCTGGATTACGACACGCCAAAACCCGAGGTGGTGGTGGGCTCCGGCGAAGCCGGAGCTTATGGGGATGCCATGGATGCCCTCACCTAACGGCATCCGCCCCAACGCGACAACGCCGTCTCAGCACTCAGCACTCAGCACGCAGCCCTTACAGCTCTAGAAGCCGCGAGGCCATTTCCATATCTTTGTCTCCTCGGCCGCTGAGGTTGACGAGGACTCGGGTTCCGGGTTTGAAGAGGTTGGGGGTTCGGAGGGTGGCGAAGGCGTGGGCGGACTCGAAGGCGGGGATGATGCCTTCTTTTTCTGAGAGCCAGCGAAAGGCGCTCAGTGCTTCCTCGTCGGTGGCGGAGACGTATTGGACTCGGCCGGAATCCTTGAGATAGGAGTGCTCGGCGCCGACGCCGGGATAGTCGAGGCCGGCGGACACGGAGTGGGTGGCGAGGACTTGGCCGTTCTCGTCTTGCATGAGGTAGCTGAAGGAGCCGTGGAGGACGCCGGGGGAACCAGCGGTTAGAGGCGCAGCGTGCTTTCCGGAAGCAACACCGAGACCGCCGGCCTCGACGCCGTAGAGGGCGGTTGGATCTGCGAGAAAGGCGTAGAAGAAGCCGATGGCGTTTGAGCCTCCGCCCACGCAGGCTATTCCGGCATCGGGAAGGCAGCCGTGCCGCTCCAGGTATTGAGCGCGGGCTTCGTCTCCGATGACACGGTGGAACTCGCGGACCATGTAGGGATAGGGGTGGGGGCCGGCGGCGGTGCCGATGATGTAGTGGGTGTCGGCGACGTTGGTGACCCAATCTCGCATGGCCTCGTTGAGGGCGTCTTTGAGGGTTTTGGTGCCGCTGGAGACGGGGTGGACCTTGGCCCCCAAAAGCCGCATCCGGAAGACGTTGAGTTCCTGCCGGGCGCAGTCTTCTTCTCCCATATAGACCTCGCATTGGAGGCCGAAGAGGGCGCAGACGGTTGCGGTGGCGACTCCGTGTTGGCCGGCTCCGGTTTCTGCGATGATTCGCTTCTTGCCCATGCGGCGGGCGAGAAGGGCTTGGCCGAGGGCGTTGTTGATCTTGTGGGCGCCGGTGTGGTTGAGGTCCTCTCGCTTTATGGAGATTTGGAGGCCGGTCTCTTCCGAAAGGCGGTCCGCATCGGTGAGGGGCGAGGGGCGTCCTACGAACTCATTGAGGAGGCGGTCGAACTCTTTGTGGAAGTCGGGGTCGGCCCAGGCCTTGTCGAACTCTTGCTCCAGTTCCTCGAGGGCGGGAATGAGGGTTTCTGGGACGAATCGGCCGCCATAGGCCCCGAAACGGCCTTTGGCGTCTGGGCGGGTGAGCATGGGAGGGGATATTGTACTTTGAGGCTTTGCCTTGCTTCGCGTAAATCGTAAATCGTAAATCGTAAATCGTCGGAGGGGAGTTTGGCGTTGGGGCGGTTCGGGTTTCGGGGTTTGGGTAGGTGGCTGTGTGAAAAGGCAACCACAACGGCACAACGATCACAACGGTTTCACAACGTCCGGAAGGCCGGTGCGACACGGTTGCTTGGAAGATCAGCACGTTTGCCGGCGTTGTGAAACGGTTGTGATCGTTGTGCCGTTGTGGTGAGCTTGCGTTAACACGTATTTCCAGAGCCCCAAACAATCCATTTGCCCGCTTCCGGGCGATTTACGATTTACGATTTACGACTTACGGCGAATCCCAAAAAGCAAGCAGGGCGACCCTAACGGGGTC
>JANYLD010000271.1 GCA_025363835.1 Armatimonadota bacterium | reverse complement strand
AAACTCCCCGGCAACGTGCGCCACACGAGCGCCGGTGATTGCATCGCGACACTGCGGAGCCGGTTGACGGTCAAGGAATCCGCCTTGATCGAAGCGCGGCGCGTTGCATCACGGCGGCAGGACAGCGTTTCAGCGCGCGTGGAGCAACTGGAGGTAGCAATGGAACATATGCAAGTGCGATTTCAGGCGGTCGAGGAAACGAGTGGCAAGGCGCTTCAGCGGGCGCATTTCGCTGTGGGGCAAGTGGGCCGGAGGGCTTCATGAAAACGAAAGCACAATCTGCATATACCGACGTGAGGAACGCGACACACGTTTACGTTGCATTTGCGCAGTGCGGCTGCGTTAGCGGCGTGGCTGCCGACATGCCGATGAACGGAAGTGACATCGGGAAGTGGATCAAGCAAGGCAGACGACTTGAGCACATGACGTTAGAGGCGTGGCGCGGAATGACCTTTACTTTGTCGAGTAAGTGTCCGCACAAGCCAACGCAGGGAAACCTATTGGAACCAGTAGCATGACCCACCCCACCCTGCACCGCGCCTACACCGTGGTCGACGCCGGTGGCCACAAGTTCACCCGGACGCCAGAGGCTATACTGACGCGCTTCGGCGGTGAGCCGTGGGTCCAGTACACCATCGGGCGCGGGGAGGTCCGATGCTGTACGCTCCGAGCGTGGAGTAGGTGGGCGGAGCGGGCGAGATGACCCCCGAAGAACTGCTGCACGACTACCACGAGCGCGTCAACATTTACGAGTTCGACGGCGGACTGGAGCACACCGAAGCGGAACGTCGGGCACGGGCGGACATCTACGGTGCGGAGCAGTTGAGGTTGGAGGAGACGACGTGAGGTACACAGATGAACAGTTGGCCGAAATCAAACAGAGGACCACTGCTGATGTTAACGATAACGCGGCTGTGGTCTTGCCGTTGATCGAAGACCTGACGGAAGCCCGTGAACAATTGGCCGAGGTCAAGAACGCACTAATGGTTAGTGAAACCTATCGTCGTGAATACGCCACGGGGAAGTACAAATTATACGCCATGGAGGAGCGGATTCGGGAGGCTGCGGCAGCACACCTTCCGTGGGGTTCCGAGGGTCCACTAGATCGTTACGTTGCCAAGGTCGAGAGCGAACACTCGCCACTACTTGTGAAGAATAACCGGCAACTGGTGGGGTTGCTAAAAACCGCCGAAAACAAACTGAAGCCGTACGCATGGCGACCCATCGCTGAGATACATGAAGATCACGGAAATTGCGTCCTCATCAACCTCGACGATCCGGGCTGCTTGGAGTTGGGGCACGTCTGTGGCAGCGACTTCGACACGTCCCGATGGACGCACTTCACCGAGGTCCCGAAGCTCACCACCGAAGACGCCAAGCGTCTATTGGCGGACATGACTGAGGAGCAAACCGATGTGTAAATGCGGGCACTCGACAGCGCAACACTGGCTGAGTTTATACGGGCCACTATGCCAAGGCACGACCAATCACGACGGCGCCTTTACGCGCTGTGCGTGCTCGGAATTTGAACCGGCGGTGAGTCAGGTGGCCCCGGATGCGGCCCCTTGGGGTGAGGCGTGAAAATCTGCTTTTGCAGGCTGTGTGTGCGGGGCCGAAGGATCAATGCCATCAAGAAGCGCACCCGGAGCCCGGAAGTGTGGGCGCTGATCGATGAACTGGACGAGTTGCTCGCTTACGGGGAAGACGATCTGAACTGGCATCAGGCCAATCGGGATGGCTCGTGGCCCACGGCTCGGGGGTATGCCGAAGAGATTCTGCGCAAGTGTGATGAACGGGAGAAGGTGGCGTGAAAATGCTCAAAAACAATTGGCTTCGGTTTTGTGCCGAAGGTGACCGCTAGGATGGCGAAGAAAGACCAGTCCCGCGCGTTTTTCATGTACGTAGATGATTGGCTCTCTTCTAAGCGAATCGAAATGATGGATGCGAACGAAGAGCGCGGATATTTGCGATTACTCTTGAATGCGTGGACGAGCCCCGATTGTGGGCTGCCGGACTCCGATGCAGAACTTGCCATCATGTCGAAACTTGGCCCGCTGTGGAACAAGCCGACGAAGGATAAAGATAAACGAATACCAGGGCTAACAAGTGGCCAGAAGCTACGGCAATGTTTTGGGGAAATCGAAGGTCGGTTGTATAACGAGCGCCAACTGAGAGAGTGGCAGTACCAGCAGGACGCGAAGAAAAAGCGCTCAGAATCTGGGTCGAAAGGGAACACGAAAAGATGGGGAAGCGATGCGCTAGAGTCATCGCCCAGCGATCGCATTGCGATCGCAAATGAGTCGCAAAGCGATCGCAAACCGATCGCAAACGCATCGCAAAATGATCGCAACATAGTTTCCGTTTCTGTTTCAGATTCTGTTATTGATTGTTCTTTAAAAAAGCAAGTACCTAACCCGGAAGCCGAAGTAGCTTTAGCGGTGGTCGACAATCGAGCGCGTCTCGAAGAAATCTTTGGGATTTTCATAGCGCTAGGTAAGGGGGTTTCGTTTTCGGATCAAACATTCTGCACTAACCGCTGGGACGGTTACACGCTCGCGCAACAGATCAAAGCTCACCGCTGCGCAGTAGAATCACTGCCTGAATGGCAATCTCGGGAGACGCACTTAATCCCAATGCCAAAGAACTGGTTTCGTGAAAATCAATGGGAGCGCCACACGCCGCGATTGATTCCCCAGACTGCGCCGAAGTCAAAAACTCAAACCAACCACGAGCAAGCGGCGGCAGAGTTCATTGCCGAACAGAAGGCGGCGGGACGATGAGGCCAACCGCACAGCAATTAGCCGAAGCCGTAGCCGAGTTGGGAATTTGCAAATTCTTCCCGGCCGGGCCTGGCGAACGAAAGGCCATCATGCGCCTACTGGCTAACATCGTGAGCACCAAGCAGCAACTCGACTGGCTTGTGGCCACGATGATAAATCGGGTCGGCGAGTGGAAGGGACCGATGGAACTTCGCGGAGTGTTCTGTTGGAAGTTCAAGCCCGCCGATGGCATTGAAGCGAACTGTATCGAATCTGCGGGTTTCACACCGAGCGACGGTGAGGCGCAACATCACGAAATTCAATCGGCGGAGCGGGCGCGGCTGGGACCAAGCCCGAAGCGCCTCATGATCGAGGGGCACATCTCGCCGGAAGATGTCACTGCAAGCGAACGGGCGAGGCTGGAGGCGTTTACCGCACTATCTCGGGTGAAGGACGTGCCGGACGCGAAACCGATTCGTCTGGTAACGCGAGAGACGCCAAGCCCGTTGCGCCCCATCACCGAAGCCGACTTCGCGGCGCTGGGGAGGAAAGCATGAAAATTAGCAAATGGGTAGACATGGGGCAGGAAGTTGAGATCGATATCGACGTAGACGACATCCACTCAGCCTTGGCGGAAGCGTTTTCAAATATCACGGAAGACCGACTGGGCGAAGAGAAGCCAACGACGCGCGATGTTCTTCGCGTGTTCAATACTATCGCCCAATTTCTGAAGGCCATCACCGATGAGCAGATCGCCGGCATGGCACCCGTACCGGCTGGGGTGGTAGCCACGTTTCTGGATTTACAGGCGCAACGCTACAAGACCACCGAGGCCGCTGCGAAGGGGAAACCGTGATGGAAATCCTAAAGCGCATCGGTATCACGATGGCGATAGCGGCGGGAATCGCGGCTTGCTTTTATGGGCTAGTCCTGTGGTTCGAGTGGGCGGAACGGTATTCGTTTTGGGTGGTATTTGCACCGTTAATACTGGCTGAGTTAGTGGTTCTTTACATGGCCGTTGGCGGCGTTAGGGGAACCGGAAGTAGGCGAAAGGCCGGGAAATGAGCCAACGCCGAATAGAAGCGCTCCGCCGACTCGCAGAGCGTCCGGGGACATGCACAACATGAAGCAATCTAAATGGGCCAGACTGAGGGAACTTTGCGGCCCATTAGAAATTGGCCAGTCAACGATAGTT
>JANYLD010000259.1 GCA_025363835.1 Armatimonadota bacterium | reverse complement strand
CCTTGACATGCACCCCTGGACGCACGTCTTTGACCGTCTTAACCAAGTCCATGTAGTACTGATAAGGCAGGCGCGGGTTGATGCCCCCAACCATGTGGACCTCGGTGATAGGCACTTCTTTATGCCATTCTAGTCGCCGGCGGACCTCTTCCAGCGACATCTCGTAAGGCTCCGGCCCACCCTTCTTGGCATAGAAGGAGCAGAACTTGCAGAACTTGTTGCAGATGTTCGTGTAGTTGATGTGCTGGTTGCGCACGTAATAGGTTTTAGCCCCGTGCAACCGTTCACGGATGATGTTGGCCATGTACCCGACGCCAGTCAGGTTGGGAGTTTTGTAAAGTCGGACGCCATCTTCAAAGCTAAGCCGCTCGCCCTTCTCCACCCTTTCGTAGATGTCAAGCAGGTCCTTACCGACGATGCGCTCAGGTGAGATGGCCATGGTTGCAGTCCTAGTGAAAGTCTACCCTACGAACTTTCACCATTCATTGAAAGTTCAAACGGGCGTCTCCTAATGACGGTGCAGCTTCGTCTCAAACCGCTTTCGCCATGCGAGCTCATCCGCTGATTATGATGCCGCTCTTCCGAGCTATTCGACCGGCAGGGGCGGTGGAGAAGCAGGCGTGAGGGCTTTTACTGCGCTTTTGGGTAGCCAGACGTAGCCGGGGACGCCGCCGTCTGTGCTAACCCGCTCGGTGCCGACGGCAGCAATTCCGCCTTGCAGCCGTTCGGCTGACGATTCGCTCACCGCGATGCCGCCGGGAGGGCATGCTTTCTGAAGGTGTGCGGCAATGTCGATAACTTCGGCAAAGTTGATGCTCGTGACATCTGTTGCATCGGGAGCGACGACTTTGCCCGTGTGGATGCCGCAACGCAACACAATCGGCACGCCGATCTTGTTTCGGAAGGTGTTGAGCTCGATAATTCCGGTCTGGCAGGTTCGGGCCGCTCCGAATGCTTGGCCCGGGCTGTCAAAGGCAAGGGTCATTCCGTCTCCCGCGGTTGAATGGAGGCGGCCACCGTAGCGCTTGGCGATCATCTCCACGAACTTGTGATATTCGGTGAACGTGAACTCAACGCTGAGTGGGTCCGCCATGCTTTTCATGCGCGTCGAACCGACGATGTCGACGCTTAAGAACGTAATCGCCTGTTCTCCTGAGCGAAGCCGGTCTTGGATGTCCACGAGCTGGCGCAGAAGATCTTGCCGCTCTTTGACGGGGTCTGATAGCCCAATTTTGCCGCGGTAGCTGTCGACAAGTTTATGAATGAGGAGGCCGCCCAGGGCTCCGGCCAAGGTCCACGGGATCAAGGCAAAGGAAACCTCGTTGGGCAGCCTGATAAATGCCGACAAAAGAATATAGGCGACACATGAAAGTCCTCCGAGGATTGCTCCCCCCGTTGCCGCGATTTTTGAATCCTTGCAGACCGCGACGTTGTAAATGCCGGCCGTGATGCTGATGATGGCCAGCATGCTGTAGATCTGGTACGGGTCCGTGAACCGGTTGTAAAGGGCGAGCAGGAAACCGGTGGCCGTCGCGGCTGTAACAGACGCCACGTATCGCCTTGTGTCCGGCTCAAGCGTAAGGAACTCGCTACGAACTTTATCGCCCAAAGTCTCCCGCTTTTTCTGCGGGCGCATCTTCAGCGCCAAGCGGACATATTCAGGCGGTGCGCCGGTGGCTTCGGAGACAGCAAGAATCGCGGCGTCATCCAGCACGCCTCCACTCGATTCGCGCAGACGCTCCGCTAGCAGAAGCATCTGCTGGACCCCGTCGTCGGTCAGGTGTGACTGCTCCGACTCGGGGTGGCTGTCAAACTGCTGGCTCACCTCTGTGGATTTTACTACTGAACCTCAAATTCGCTTGTGCCTTTCGGCACGTCGACCAACTGGTCCTGCTACGAAGGGTGAAAGCTTAAAGGTTCCCCAGGGTTGGGGGATGATGATGTGATGAGGTGATGAAGTGATGATGTGAGGTGTGGGATGTGGATGTGGATTTGAGACGTGAGACGCCCAGTTGGGGAATACCGCAAGAGCACACATCATCACTTCATCACTTCATCACCTCATCACATCATCACATCATCACATCATCACATCATCACATCATCATCCCTAAGAGCATCCATCAGGTGGCGGAGGTGGAGCGTTGTGCTGGCCGAGGGTCATGGCTGCGTCGATCGTGATGACGGAGAGGTTGGTTGTCACCCCCGTTGCGAGGACCGGAAGCGGAGCGTTGCAGGTAGCGATCAGGGCGGTGTAGCGGTGCGGGCCGAACACAAACGATTTGAAGTAAAGCGTGGTCGACAGTGTTGCCTTCTCTAAATTGAAGGACTTAGCTGACGCTGGCACGGCTGCCCAAAGGCTGCCGTTCTGAGCAGTCGTCGCGGCCGAAACTTTGTTTCCTGCGGAATTGAAAAAGTTAACCGTGACCCCGCTAGCGGGATTTCCGTTACTGTCGATTACGGTTCCCGTTACCGTCGCCTGGACCGGTTTCACCAAGTAGCTGATCGAATACTGCTGGCCATTTGCTGTGCCTGTGGCCGTGAAGACACTTGCAGCAGGCGCGGTAGCGCTGAGGACGCCGGAACTGCTCAGCGTGCCCACACTTGCCCCATTGTCGGTGGTCGTCCAGTTACTCGAAGCCAATACCGTTCGCACGTTGGTGGAGGAGTAGTTCACTACCTCAAACTGGATCGTTTGCCCCGCCTGGATGTTTTTTGCGTCAATGATTTGGCCGGGTGTGCTGGCCAATACGGCTTCAGCCTTGGTGACGCCACCGGTAGTTGTGGTGTTTGTGCCACCACTCGCTCCTCCTCCTCCGCAAGCGATGGCGAGAATGAACACGGCTAGGAGTAGGAGAGAGTAATACTTCTTCACAGGTCTAAATTCCAAGTGCGGGCATCATACCAGTCCCGCGTCCCACCATAGTTGACCGACAATAGCTCACATTGCGTTCGGTTTAACTTCATTTGATGCGAATCCGCGCGGGAAAAGCGCGGCCAGAGTAACGGTTTCCTGCACTCCCGACTCGTCCGCTAGGTGGATTGCCAAGTTTCCTGGCTCGGGTGCGAATTCACGGAGGACCTGCAAACAGGCGCCGCAAGGGGGGGCCGCGTCCGTGGTCAGCAGTAACATCTCGACGACCTGCACACCGCCATGGGAAACCATCGCGGCCGCTGCATTTCTCTCAGCGCAAAGACTCATCCCGTATGA
>JANYLD010000249.1 GCA_025363835.1 Armatimonadota bacterium | reverse complement strand
TTGTCGGGCTAAAGCCCTCGTGGAAAGCGGTGCTGAAGACGCCGCACTCCATATCCGAGGTTACTGCTCGCGTAGCCACGGGCGCACGATCCCCCAGCCCCTCCACGGGGGCTGGGGATCAAAGCGCCTGCTTAACGGAGAGAGCGCACTGCATCGGGGTCCGTAAACTGGTCAACTCCTGCCCCGCTCGTACCAAACTTGGCGCTATGAGCTCCTCCAATCGAGTCGATCCGAGTCAACTGGTCAAGGTTCTGATCGACGACCAAAACTTTACCTTCGCTGTAACCTGATGATTGAGGAGTGTTCATCACATATTCAGTCCAGCCCGTGACCGACATTAGGTCGGTTTGAATGAGCTTTCCAGACCGGTCTGTCACCAACATATGGCCGTTATTATCTAGTGCTATGTCAACCGCGGAAGTGAACGGCCCAACACCTGACCCTAACGTCCCAAGAGTTGTCCAACCCGCCCCTGTCATATCGTCAAAACGAACGATTCGGTCATTGGCGTAATCGGTGATGTAAACCTGGAAATTTGGCGCAATCGATATCCCAATTGGTGAACTGAACTGCTTGACGCCACTCCCGGTCGCGCCGAGAGAAATCCAGTTCGTGCCGCTCATGTCATCGAACCGAACGACGCGATCGTTACTGGAATCGGTGACGTAGATGCGGTCCGTGGAGTCGATCGCAATCTTGTAGGGATTATTGAACTGATCATCCCCTGAACCCGGCGTGCCAAAGGGCGTCCATCCGGCTCCCGAAATGTCGTTGATACGCACGATCCTATCGTTGAAATAGTCGCATATATAAATCCGGTTTTTCGAGTCGAACGCGACTCCAGTCGGGGTATTGAATTGGTTAGCTCCTCCTCCGGGCGAGCCAAAGGTCGACCAATTGGTGCCGTTTATGTCGTCCATCTGGACAATGCGCTTGTTGCCACCATCTAAGACAATGATGGGCCCGGGACGCTTAGTTGCGGCGGTGGTGCCAGAACCGCCGCACCCTATGGCCAAAAATAGGATACTGGCAAGTGAAACGATCCTGAGGCAGCAACGCATAAATGATCCTCCATGAATCCAAGACTTTAATGTCCTGGTACTAACACCGTACCAGTATCCGTAGTGCTTAAGCATTTAGGGTCGAGGCCTTGAGCCACGATGCATTGTCCGTCAAAGCGTGGCAGCCACAGGCACGACAGCCAACCCCGCCCGAGCCGACTTCGCCCGGTCAATCGCGGCCTGGTCGACCGCTTTCTCAAAGGAGCGGAAGCCCGCCAGCTTAAACCCGTGCTTCTTCGCCAAAGCGAGCATCTCCTCGACCTGCTCCACGCTCACGTCCTTCCCTAGCGTGTAGCTCTCCGCACGCTCCTCTAGCGCGAGCATCATGGTCTCGCTCATGCAGGCATAGGCCATGCCGTCCGGAAACCCGAATCGGAAATTAAACTGCACGTCCCCGGGCACCTGAACCACCCCGCCCTCGATAACGAGCACGTCCGGCCGCTCCCGGCTCACCCGAACAGAAACGTCTCGGGGCCGAGCCACGTCGCAAACAACCGCGCCCGGCTTCAAATGCTCGGGCAGAATCACTTCGGAGTCAGCGGAAGTCACCGTCACAATCGCATCCGCTTCATGGATCAAGTCGATCGTCGTGCTCGCCACCGCACCCGAAATCTCCGCAGCAACCGCCTGCGTCCGCTCCAAATCCCGGCCAATCACAATGGTCCGCCCGAACCGCTTCCCTAAAACCTTCGCGCAAGTCTTTCCAATCGATCCCGTCGCGCCAACAACCGCCAAAGTCGACTTAGAAAGGTCCATCCCCAGCAGCTCGCAAGCCTGCAAAGTCCCCTCGATAGCCGTAGCCACTGTATAGCTGTTCCCCGAAGTCACCGCAATCGGAGACCGCTTGGCAACCGTAATGCCGCCATCGCCCACCACCGCAGTAAAGGCCCCAAGCCCAATAATCTGCGCCCCTTGCTTAGCTGCAAGCACAGCGCACGCCGTAATCTTCTCGTAGACCTCCTCAATCGGCAAGGTCAGCATCTGACGTGGGGTCAAAGGGCAGGCAATAAACCACCCTTCCGTCGTCGCCCCCGTCGGCGAGGTAATCCCCGTGATCTTGCTCAAGATCAAAGGCTTCTTCATCCGAATCAACGCCTCAACCAACCTCTCGGGAAGGAACTGAGCAAGCGGATACTTCCGCGCAACGTCTTTGGCTGAAAGGGGATGAATGATAAACGCAAACCGGGTCAAAGATTCACCTGGGCGCAAGCCTCCTTTTATGACGGCGAGGCAAGCTGAAATGTACCTGATGCCTACCGCGGATGTAGCATCGTCCTTCCCAGGCGATGTTTCTGGCTACCGGCAACGCCTCGCTCGAAAATTGGAAGCGACACTCCCCGGTCGCCTGCGTTACCGCGCCCGATGTAGCATCGCCCTTCCCAGGCGATGTTTCTCGCTACCAGCAACGCCTCGCTAGAAATTGGAAGCGACAGTCCCCGGTCCCCTGCAACATCGCGCACGGATGTAGCATCGTCCTTCCCAGGCGATGTT